>DASVPJ010000041.1:0-135405 GCA_036382875.1 Mycobacteriales bacterium | reverse complement strand
GAGTCCTGGCCGATGACGTACGAGTCGAGGAACTCGTAGATCTCCTTGGGCTTGGGCAGCTCGTCCCACTTGAGCTCGCTGGCCTCGGAGAGCTCCTCCTCGATGATCTCGTTGCAGAGGTCGATGCACTCGTCGCAGATGTACACGCCGGGGCCGGCGATGAGCTTCTTGACCTGCTTCTGGGACTTGCCGCAGAAGGAGCACTTCAGCAGGTCGCCGCCGTCGCCGATCCGCGCCACCCGACCGTCACACCCTTCCCGGAACCCCGACCGACCTACGACGGTACCTCGTTATTGGTCGGTTCGGGGACTGCCCGACCTGAGGAAAATTCGTGCCGTGCGCCCCGGTTTCAGGGGGGTTCGAGCGGTTTGTCCGCCCCCTACGGCGTGGTCGTCAGCCCCGCCAGCTTGCGCGTCGTGATCACCTCGTCGATGAGGCCGTACTCCACGGCCTCGTGCGGCGTGAGGATCTTGTCGCGCTCGATGTCGGTGCGGACCTGCTCGACGTCCTTGCCGGTGTGCCGGGCGAGCATCTCCTCGAGCTGGCTGCGCATGCGCAGGATCTCCCGCGCCTGGATCTCGATGTCGCTCGACTGGCCCTCGCCACCGCCGGACGGCTGGTGGATCAGGATGCGCGAGTGCTCGAGCGCGTAGCGCTTGCCCTTCGTCCCCGCCGACAGGATCACCGCCGCCGCGGACGCCGCCTGGCCCATGCAGATCGTGCTGATGTCCGGGCGGATGAACTGCATGGTGTCGTAGATCGCGGTCAGCGCGGTGAACGACCCGCCGGGCGAGTTCACGTAGAGGTGGATGTCGCGGTCGGGGTCCTCGGACTCCAGGTAGAGGAGCTGGGCCATGACGTCGTTGGCCGAGACATCGTCGACCTGGACGGCCAGGAAGACGATCCGCTCCTTGAGCAGCCGGCTGTAGACGTCGGTGGCGTACTCGCCGCGGCTCGTCTTCTCGATGATGCCGGGGAGGATGTAGCGGCCCTGGGGGTTCATGGCGGTCACCTTCAGCT
Source organism: Mycobacteriales bacterium (assembly GCA_036382875.1). Lineage (GTDB taxonomy): Bacteria > Actinomycetota > Actinomycetes > BP-191 > BP-191 > BP-191. Next base: position 134,385 of record DASVPJ010000041.1, on the reverse strand, counting down.
CACCGGACCCGCGGACGGCACCTGCATCGCCCGCTGCACGACGTGGTCGACGAACCCGTAGTCCTTCGCCTCCTCGGCGGTGAACCACCGGTCCCGATCGGAGTCCTTCTCGATCTGCTCGATGGGCTGGCCGGTGTGGAACGCGATCCGCTCGGCCATCTTGTGCTTGGTGTAGAGCATCTGCTCGGCCTGGATCGCGATGTCGCTCGCCGTGCCGCCGATGCCGCCCGAGGGCTGGTGCATCATGATCCGCGCGTGCGGCAGGGAGTACCGCTTGCCCGCCGCGCCGGCGCAGAGCAGGAACTGCCCCATCGACGCGGCGAGGCCCATGGCCACGGTGGCGACGTCGTTCTCGACGTACTGCATGGTGTCGTAGATGGCCATGCCGGCCGACACCGAGCCGCCGGGCGAGTTGATGTACAGGAAGATGTCGCGGTTGCGGTCCTCGGCCGCGAGGAGCAGCAGCTGGGCGCAGATCACGTTGGCGATCTGGTCCTCGACGACCGACCCCAGGAAGATGATCCGCTCCTTGAGCAGGCGGTTGAACACCTGCTCGTCGGGGTTCATCAGCGCGTTGGGAGCGCGCATGTCGATGCCGTTCATGTCACCTGCTCGTGTCGTCTCGGGTGCGTCGGGACGACCCTAACGCGCGGCGGCGACGGAACGCGGGCCGAGGGGGCGGCGTTCGCCGAGGGCGTAGGGCCTAGTCGTGGTCGTGGCCGGTGTGGTCCTCGTCGTCCTCGTCCTCCAGCGCCGCCTCGACGGCGGCCGAGGGGGCGTCGTCCTGGAGCTGCGTGAGGTCGACCCGCTCGCCGTTCGTGTCGGTGACGACGGCCTGCTCGAGGACCAGCGCGAGCGCCTTGCCGCGCACGATCTCGGCCATCAGCGCCGGGAGCTGCCCCTGCCGCACCAGCCGCTGCGCCAGCTCGTCGGGCGACAGGCCCGCGCGCTGCGCCCGGCGGACGACCTGGTCGGTCAGCTCGGCCTCGTTGACGCCGAGCTCCTCCTTCACGCCGACCGCGTCGAGCACGAGCTGCGCGCGCACCGCCTGCTCGGCGCCGGAGCGGGCGTCCGCGCGGAGCTGCTCCTCGGTCTGGCCGGACTCGGCGAGGAACGCCTCCAGCGTCAGCCCCGCCTCCGCGACCTGCTGCTCCATCCGCTGCACGCGCCAGTCCGTCTCGGCGGCGACCATCGACTCCGGCAACGGCACCTCGACGCGTTCGAGCAGCGTCTCCAGCACGCGGTCGCGCGCCTGCACGCCCTGCTCCAGACGGCGGATGCGGTCCATCCGGGTGCGGACGTCGTCGCGCAGCTCGGCCAGCGTGTCGAACTCGCTCGCCGTCCTCGCGAACTCGTCGTCGAGCGGCGGCGCCTCCTTCTCCTTCACCTGCGTGACGGTCACGTGGAACGTCGCGGTGGTGCCGGCGTGCACGCCGTACTGGATCTCCGCCTGGAACTTCCGCAGGTCGCCCGCGCTCGCGCCGGCCACCGCCTCGTCGATGCCGGTGATGAGCGAGTCGGTGCCGACCTCGTACGACAGGCCGGCCGCCTCGCTGCCGTCGATCCGGTCGCCGTTGGCGTCGGTGGCGTGGATGTCGATGACGACGAAGTCGCCGTTCTGGGCGGGCCGCTCGACGGTCTTGAGCGTCGCGAACCGGTCGCGCAGCGAGCCGAGCTGCTGGTCGACCTCCTCGTCGGTCACGGTGACCGCGTCGACGGTGACCGGGAGTCCCTCGTAGTCGGGCAGCAGGATGTCCGGGCGGACGTCGACCGTCGCGGTGAACGTCAGCGGCTGGCCGTCGCCGAACGACGTGAGGTCGACCTCGGGCTGCCCGACGACGGCGACCTCGTTCTCGTCCACCGCCTCGCGGTACAGCCGCGGGAGGGCGTCGTTGAGCGCCTCCTCGAGGACGTAGCCGCGGCCGACCCGCTGGTCGAGGATGCGCGGCGGCACCTTGCCGGGCCGGAAGCCCTGCACCTTCACCTGCCGGGCGATGCGCTTGTACGCGGTGTCGATCGCCGGCGCCAGCTCCTCGAAGGGGACCTCGACGTTCAGCTTCACGCGGGTCGGGCCGAGGGGTTCGACGGTCGCCTTCACAACGCTCCAAGCAGTGCTCGCGGACGGGGAGCCGAGGCTATCCCGGCACGGCCCGGGTCAGCGAACGCGCCCGCGCGGCAGGTCTTCCCACCCGGACATGTCGCGCGGCCGCGGCACCGCCGACACTGCGCGCACCGCGTCCCCCCTCAGGGACCCCTCACGATTCGGACGGACAGCCATGCGCAAGATCGCCCTCACCCTCGTCGTCGCCGCCGCCCTCGGGACCGGGGCCTCGGCCCAGGCCTCGGAGGCCACGCCGCAGCGCGACGCGTTCGGCGTGCTCACCTGCACGCTGGCCGCCGCGGGCACGCTCGGCACGCGGCCGTACCCGACCACGCCGTTCAACACGGTGTCGTACGCGCTGGCCACGGGCGGGGACGCCCTCACGCTCGGGGTCTGCATCGCGATCTGACGGCGAAGCCACGGTGGCGCGGCTCCCGTGCGGGCTCCCTGCGGGCGCCGCGCGGGCTCGCGCCACCGTGCCGCGGTCGGGGCGGGGAGACTCGAACTCCCGATCTCGTGCACCCAAAGCACGCGCGCTAGCCACTACGCTACGCCCCGCGGCGCCCACCCTAGGGCGTACCTGCGGGCGTAGCTCAATGGTAGAGCTCCAGTCTTCCAAACTGGTGACGCGAGTTCGATTCTCGTCGCCCGCTCCACCCGTGCGGCCGGGCCCCTCCCGAACTGTGAAGATCGCCACGCGGGAGGGCGTGCGGGTGGGCTGCACAGAACGGGTGCGGGGCGCCTGGCCGGCGCCCGCTACGAGCGCCAGATCATCGTCAGCGCGCGGTCGTCGGTGGCGGTCGGCGCGACCGCGTCGATCAGCCGCGACGCTCCCCCGCGGAACGTCGAGATCACCAGCCGGTTGGCCTCGCCGAGCAGCTTGTCGATGCCCAGCTCCAGGTCGCGCCCGGGCACCTCGACCAGCCCGTCGGTGAACAGCAGCAACGCGTCCCCCGGCCGCAGGCGACCGCGCACGGCGGGCCACGAGCCGTCGTCGAACAGCCCCAGCGCGCTGCCCTCGGCGGCGGACAGCGTCCAGGCGCCGCTCCCGGCGCGGAATTGCGCGGCCGGCGGGTGCCCCGCGCTGTCCAGCAGGTAGTCGCCGGTCTCTAGGTCGACCGCGACGTGGATCGCGGTCGCGAAGCCCTCCTCCCACGCCTGCCGGCGCAGGTACGCGTTCGCCGCCCGCAGGAAGTCCTCCGGCGGCACCGCACCCAGCAGGCCGCCGAGGGCGCCGGAGAGCAGCAACGCCCGCGTCCCCGCGTCGATCCCCTTGCCGGACACGTCGACCAGCGCGACCTCCAGCGAGCGGCCGTCGCCGGTGCGCGCGGCGACCAGGAAGTCGCCGCCGAACCCGGCGCCGCCCGCGGAGCGCAGCTCGGTCTCCCACGACCAGCCGCTCGGCAGGTCGGGCAGCGTGCCGTGCACGCGGAGCCGCTCGCGCAGCTCGACCAGCATGGTCTCGCCGCGCAGGCCGCTGACGCCGAGGCGTTCGCGGCTGCCGACCAGGAGGTACGCCACCCCGCCCACCACGGCGAGCATCGCGAAGACGGGCGGCCGGACGGCGTCCGCGCCACGCAGCCAGAGCACGGTCAGCGACCCGGCGAACGCCGCCAGCACCATGACCACGACGTCGCGGCGGCGCAGCGCGAGCAGGCCGGAGGCCAGCAACGGCAGCACGAGCAGCGACGGCGGCACCCACGTGGGGTCGTAGACGCAGGCGCCGACGGTGATCAGGACGACCAGGGCGAGCAGCCCGGGGAGCACGGCGAGCGGCCACTGGGTACGCGCGCGCCGCACGCGCAGCACCGAGGCCGAGGCCGTTCCCAGCATCACCTGTCCATACGGTCACAGAAGTCGCACCGGCGTCAAACAGGCGCAGACGTTTGCGTACGGGATACGCCGGGGAACGACATCATGCTCGGCTGTCACCGCAGGGTTACTGTTGCCTGACTGCCCGCATCCTTGCCGCCAACTCACCGAACCGGGGTCATGAACGGCGAAGCCCGCCTCGCGCTGCGACCTGTGCCGGCGAGTGCGGCCCAGGCGCGGCAGTTCGTCGAGGACGTGCTCGGCGGGTGGGGCTGCGACACGCTCGTCGACGCGACCCGGCTGCTCGTGAGCGAGCTCGTGACCAACGCCGTCCTGCACGCCCGCACCGACGTGGAGCTGGCCGTCCGGCTGGTCGCCCGCGGCGTCCGCGTCGAGGTGTCCGACGGCAGCCCCGCCGCGCCGGTCGTGCGGCACTACGAGGACGAGGCGATGACCGGGCGCGGCCTCGCGCTCGTGGAGCAGCTCGCCGGCGACTGGGGCGTGGACGACCGGCCCGCCGGCAAGACGGTGTGGTTCGAGATGCACGAGCAGCTCGGCCGCTGACCCTCCTCGCCACGGCGAGCGCGGGCACGGCAGGATCGCGGCCATGGTGGAGATCCGCACGCTGCGCTCGGAGGACGTCCCGGCGTACCAGGCGCACGTGGAGAGCGTGTTCGGCGGTGACTACGACGAGCAGGAGGCGGCCGCCTGGGCGCCGCTGATCGAGCTCGACCGCAGCCACGGCGCGTTCGACGGCGGCCGGGTCGTGGGCAGCGCGGGCGTCCTGACGTTCGACATGACCGCGCCCGGCGGGCCCGTGCCGACGGCGGGCGTCACCGGGGTGGGCGTGGCGGCGACGCACCGCCGGCAGGGCCTGCTGACCACGTTGATGCGCACGCAGCTCGACGCGATCCGGGAGCGCGGCAGCGAGCCGGTCGCGGCGCTGTGGGCCAGCGAGGCGGTGATCTACGGCCGGTTCGGCTACGGCGTCGCGGCCCGCCGCCTCAACGTCACCGTCGACGCCCGGGAGCCCGCGCTGCTCGGCGCGCCGCCGGCCGGGCGGGTGCGGTTCGTGGACGCGCTGGACGACGTGGCGCCGCCGCTCTACGACGCCGTCCGCGCGACCCGGCCCGGCATGCTCAGCCGCTCCCCCGTGCGCTGGACGAGCCGCCTCCGCGACATCCCGCAGCACCGGCACGGCGCCTCGCAGCAGCGCAACGTCGTCTACGAGCGCGACGGCGCCGTGCGCGGCTACGCGATGTACCGGATGAAGCCGGAGTGGAGCCCCGGCCCGCGCGGCGAGATCCGGGTCAAGGAGCTGGTCGCGCTCGACGCCGACGCGCACGTGGGGCTGTGGCGCTACCTCACCTCGATCGACCTGCACCCGGTGACGACGTACGACAACGTCCCGCCGGACGACCCGCTCGTCCACCGGCTGCGCGACCCGCGGGCGATCCGGGTCAACGGCTACATCGACGGCGTGCACGTCCGGGTGCTGGACGTGGTGGCCGCGTTCACGGCGCGGTCCTACGCCGGCTCCGGCCGCGTGGTGGCCGAGGTCGTGGACGACCTCGGCTACGCGGCGGGCCGCTGGGCGCTCGACGTCTCGCCGGACGGCGTCGCGGTCGAGCCGACGACGGAGACGCCGGACCTGTCCATGAGCGCGGTCGAGCTCGGCGCGCTGTACCTCGGCGACACCACGCTGCGCGAGCTGCACGCCGCCGGGCGGGTCGACGAGCACGCCCCCGACGCGGTCGAGAAGGCGTCGCCGCTGCTCGCCTGGCCGGTCCGCGCGTGGTGCCCGGAGATCTTCTGACGCGGCCGGGTCAGCCCTGGCACCCGGGGCACCAGTAGGCGTTGCGCGCCCCCAGCACCTCCGAACGGATCGGCGTCCCGCAGCGCCGGCACGGCAGGTCGGCGCGCCGCCAGAGGTAGTGCCGGTCCGCGTCGCTGGGGCGGCCGGAGCGGCGTTCGCGGTCGGCGGGGTCGGTCGTCACGATGCGGCCGATCCGCACGCCGTACCGGAGCATCCGCACGAGGGTGTCCCACAGCGCGTCGAACTCCGCGCGGGACAGCGTGTTCGCCGGGCGGTGCGGCGAGATGCCGAGCACGTAGAGGGCCTCGGCCCGGTACACGTTGCCGACGCCGGCGATCGCCGACTGGTCGAGCAGCAGCGTCGCGATCGGCGTCGGGCGGCGGCTCACCTTGCGCCAGAGGCGCTCGCGGTCGGCCTTCGGGTCGAGCGGGTCGGGGCCGAGCCGGTCGAGGATCGCGTCGCGCCCGGCGACCGTGATGCGCTCGCACACCGTCGGGCCGCGCAGGTCCACCAGCGTCTCGCCGTCGTGCATCCGCAGCCGCACCGCGCCGCGCGGCGCGGGGAACGGCCGCCCGTGGCGCTCGAACACGCCGTAGATGCCCAGGTGCACGTGCACGACGTCCGGGCCGAACTCGTAGAACAGGTGCTTGCCGTACGGCCGCACCCGGTCGAGCACCCGCCCGTCGAGCGCCGCCGCGTCGCTCGCGAACCGGCCCTGCGGGCTCTCCAGCCGCAACGCCTTCCCGCGGAACGCCGCGTTGTGCTCGCGCGCGAGCCGGTGGATCGTGTGGCCCTCGGGCATCGTTCTCCTCGGAGGTCGTACGTGGCCAAGCGCAAGGGCGGTCCGTCGACCGGCGGCGGCGTCAGCGGCCTGACCGGCGGCGGCCCCTCGATCGTCGGCGTCTCCGGCGGGATGCGCGCGCGGGACGTCTCCCGCATCCGCGCCAAGGACCTCGCCCGCGCCGAGAAGACCGTCGTCATCCGCCGCCGCGAGGACCCGCCTCGTACGCCGTGATCTGACCGATCCGCCGGACGTGCCGCTCGTCGCCGGAGAACGGCGTCGCGACGAACGTCCGGACGATCTCCACCGCCTCCTCGTGGCTCAGGAAGCGGGCGCCGAGCGAGCAGACGTTGGCGTCGTTGTGCTCCCGCGCGAGGCGGGCGATCTCGGCCGACCAGCAGAGCGCGGCCCGGGCGCCGGGCACCTTGTTCGCGGCGATCTGCTCGCCGTTGCCGCTGCCGCCGATGACCACCGCGAACGCCCCCTCGGCCACCGCGCGCGTCGCGGCGTCGAGGCAGAACGACGGGTAGTCGTCCTCGGCGTCGTACTCCGTGGCGCCGCAGTCCACCGCGTCGTCGAGCACCGACTTGAGGTGCTCCTTGAGCTCGAACCCGGCGTGGTCGGTACCGAGGAAGATGCGCATGTGCGGATCGTCGCAGGAGTCGACGGGTGCCCGCGCGGCTGGGTCGCCGCGGTGTGGGGTCCGGGCGGCGTCGAGTGGCGGGTGACGCCGCTGCGGTTCGCCGCGCTGCTGGAGGCGCTGGCCGACGCGGAGGTGGTCGCGGCCGACGTGCCGATCGGGCTCGCCGGCGCGGGGCACCGGGCGTGCGACGTCGCCGCGCGCGACCGGCTCGCGGCGGCGGGCGGGTCGCGATCGTCGGTCTTCCTGATGCCGCCGCGCCCCGTCCTGGAGGCGCCGACCCACGCCGACGCGTGCCGGGTCGGCGCCGCGCTGGGCGGCAAGGGCATCTCGGTGCAGACCTGGTACATCAAGGACCGCGTCCTCGACGCGACGGACCACGCCGACGCCCGGACCGTCGAGGCGCACCCCGAGGTGTCGTTCGCGACGCTCGCGGGCCGGGCGCTGCCGCCCAAGAAGAGCGCGGCCGGGCTCGGCGCGCGGGTCGCCGCGCTGGCGCCGGTGTTCGGCGACGTCGCCGGCCTGCTCGGCACCGCGCCGCGGCCGGCCCGCGCGGACGACGCGCTGGACGCGCTGGCCTGCGCGTGGACCGCGCGCCGCGTGCTCGACGGCGCCGCCGAGTGGCTCGGCGACGACGTGGCGCGGATCGCCGTCTGAGCCGTCAGGCGACCCTCCGGCGCAGCGCTTCGGTGATCTCGTTCGCCGCCGCGACGAAGTTCCGCGATCCGACGTCGAGGAACTTCCGCAGCGACGGGTCGTACGCCGACGCGCGCGCGACCGCCGCGCGCGCCTCGGCGACCGCGCGGACGTACGTTCGATGCGCCTCGCGCCCGAGCTCCGACGTGAACGCCGCGTGCTCCTCGGACGTCGCCGAGCCACTACGTGATGCCGCTGCCCAGCAGCACGGACGCGACGGCACGACCGCGTCCAGCGCGTTCACGTCGGCCACCGAGTGGTCAGAGCTGGATCGCCTTCACCTCGAGGAACTCCTCGAGCCCCCAGACGCCGCGCTCCCGGCCGTTGCCGGACTGCTTGTAGCCGCCGAACGGCGCCAGCGGGTTGAACTTCGCGCCGTTGACGTCGACCTGACCGGTGCGCATCCGCCGCGCGAACGCCTTCGCCCGCTCCGCGTCGCCGGACCAGACGCCGCCGGACAGGCCGTACGGCGTGTCGTTCGCGATGCGGACGGCGTCCTCCTCGGTGTCGTACGGCATGACCGCCAGCACGGGGCCGAAGATCTCCTCGCGGGCGATCGTCATGTCCGGCGTGACGTTCGCGAAGACCGTCGGGCGGACGTAGTAGCCGCGCTCGAAGCCCTCCGGCGCCTCGTCGCCACCGGTCACCAGCGTCGCGCCCTCCTGGACGCCCTTGCGGATGTAGCCGCGCACGCGCTCGCGCTGCACGTCGCTCACCAGCGGCCCGAGCCGGGTGTCCGGCGCCGTCGGGTCGCCGGGCGCGTACGACTCCGCCGCGGCCTTCACCTGGGCCACGACCTCGTCGTGCTTGTCCCGCGGGACCAGCAGCCGGGTCAGCGCGGAGCAGGTCTGGCCGGCGTTCTGGTACGCCTGCGCCACGGCGATCTTGCCGATCTTCGACAGGTCGGCGTCGTCGAGGACGACGTTGGCGCTCTTGCCGCCGAGCTCCAGCGCGACGCGCTTCACCGTCCGCGCGGCCAGCTCGGTGACGCGCTTCCCCGCCGCGGTCGAGCCGGTGAACGACACCATGTCGACCTCGGGGTGCGACACGAGCGCCTCGCCTACGACCGGGCCGGTGCCCGTGACGACGTTGAACACGCCGGCCGGCAGCCCGACCTCGTGGCAGATCTCCGCGAACAGGAACGCGTTGAGCGGCGCGACCTCGCTCGGCTTCAGCACGACGGTGCAGCCGGCGGCGAGCGCGGGGGCGACCTTGTTCACGATCTGGTGCAGCGGGAAGTTCCACGGCGTGATGGCGCCGACGACGCCGACCGGCTCCTTCACGATCAGCGAGTTGCCGACCGTCTCCTCCCACGCGTACTCGGTCGCGATCTTGGCGTACTGCGCCATCGTCCCGATCGGCAGCCCGGCCTGGACGAGCTCGGCGTGCTTCGCCGTCGCGCCCATCTCGGAGGTGATCGTGCGGGCGATCTCGTCGGCCCGCGCGCTCATCGCCTCGTGGAGGCGTTCGAGGAACTTCGACCGCTCCTCGACGCTCGTCGCCGACCACGCGTCGAACGCCGCGCGCGCCGCGCGGACCGCGCGGTCCACGTCCTCCGGCGTCCCCTCGGCGACCCGGCCGACGACCTCCTCGGTCGCGGGGTTCACGACGTCGATCGTGGCGGTGCCGGTGGAGGCGACCCACGCGCCGTCGACGTAGAGCTGCGTACGGTCCTGCACTCGGTCTCCTAGGAGCGCGGCCAGTCGGAGTGCGTGCCCGGGTGGGGCAGGTGCTCTCCGATGCTGCCGGGGTGGTCGGTGTCGATGTGGTCGCGCAGCTCCGCCTCGTCCGCGAAGCGAAGCTCGCACTCGGGGCACTGGTGTACGGACATGATGGTCAGTGTGGCACTACTGATCCGTCCCGAGTCAGGCCCCGACCAGGCGGCCGTGTACGCCGTGCACGCGGCGGCGTTCGAGCGCGCGCTGGAGGCCGACCTCTACGAGCGCCTGCGCCGTGACGGCGACTGGCTGCCGGCCTCCCAGGTCGGCCTGCTGGACGGTGCCGTGGTGGCGTCGGTCGTGGTGAGCCGCGCCTGGGTCGGCGACACGCCGGTGGCCGCGCTCGGCCCGGTCGGCGTGCTGCCGGAGCACCAGGGCGCGGGGCACGGCAGCGCCGTCGTCCGCGCCGCGCTGGCCGCGTGCGCGGGCGAGCCGCTCGTCGCGCTGCTCGGCAGCACGGAGTACTACCGCCGCTTCGGCTTCGCCGCGGACCCGCGCGTGACGCCGCCCGTCCCGGAGTGGGGCGAGCACTTCCAGGTCGTGCGGAACGACCCCTCGGTCGAGGGGGCGTTCCGCTACGCGGCGGCGTTCCCCGCTACGTGATCGGCTTGGTCCACATGGCATTCCAGGTGTTCTTGCCGCCGATCCCGTCGGCGACGAGCCCGCACTGCTGCTGGAACGCCTTGAGCACCTTCGTCGTGCCGGCGCCGTGGTCGCCGTCCACCGCGATCCGCCAGCCGCGCTTGGCCAGCCGGTCCTGGTAGGCGCGCGTCACCGGGCTGTTGCGCATGCCCTCCTTGGTGGTGCCGGGGCACACCGGGACGGTGCCGGGCTTCGCGCCGCCGCCCTGCGGCTTGGTGCCGCCGCCCTGGGGCTTCGTGCCGCCCGTGGCGCCGCCACCCTGCGGCCGGGCAGCGCCGGCGTAGGCGGGGATGCCGTAGCCGGCGATGTTGGCGCGGCGGGCCATACGCAGCACCGAGCCGCCGGTGCGCGAGCCCTTCTTGTTCGTGTTTCCCTCGATCGTGACGATCGAGCCGTCGGGCCGCACCGACTCGACGATGCCGACGTGCGCGATGCGCCCCATGCTCGGCCACTTGAAGAACACGACCGCCCCGACGCTGGGCTTCGTGGACCAGCAGCCGGCCTTCTGGAAGCCCTGCGCCATCGCCGGCGTGTACGCGCTCTCGCTCGGCAGCTTCAGCCCCGCCGCGCGAAACATCGCCACGACGAACGACGCGCACCACGGCTGGTTGTTGGCGTGCCCGGCGAGGGGGGCGAACTTGTTGCTGTTGTTCGGCCCCTCGTCGTACCCGAGCTCCTTGCGGGCGCGGTTCAGCACGTCCGCGGCGGTGGTCACTCCACACCGGCCGGCGGGACGACGCTCTCCTCGCTGTAGTCGACGCTCGCGTCCTGCGATACGTCTTGGTCGCCGTCTTCCTCGCGCGGACCGTTGTCGGTCGGCTCGGGCATGCCCTCGGGCTCGCCCGCCATGTCGAACGTCTCCTCCGTCATGGCCGGGATGTTCTCACCGCAGGCCGAGCACCGGAAGTAGTTCCCGGTGGTCGCGGATGACGTGGTCACCCTCCGGCTCCGGCTGCGAGTCGTCGTTGAACACGCCGGTGTAGCGCACCGCCGTCATGCCCATCGCGCGGGCGCCCGCCACGTCGGTGCGGCGCAGGTCGCCGACGTGCGCGGTCGCCTCGGCGCGCGCGCCCAGCCCGTCGAGCGCGTGCGTGAAGATCCGCGCGTCCGGCTTGTAGCAGCCGACCTCGTCGGAGAACGACCAGTGGTCGAACGCGTCGAGCAACCCGTGCCGCTCCAGGTGCCTGCGCAGGGTCACGCTCGGCGTCATGCCGACGTCACAGACGATGCCGACCTTGAGCCCCAGGTCCTTCAGGCCGCGGACGACGTCGGCGACGTTCGGCGTGAGGTGGATCTCGGCGTCGTCGCCGGCCCGGCCGAACGCCTCGACCAGCGCCTCGTGCACGGCCGGCGGCAGGTCGTAGCCGAGGTCGGCGACGATCTCCGCGGCCGCCTCCGCGAACGCGAACTGCTGCCCGGTCGTCCACCGCTGCTCGAACCGCTGCCACGAGCGGTCCATCGCCAGCTCCAGCACCTCGCGCTCGGTGGCGAAGCCCGCCTCCTCCAGCAGGCCGGAGAACGCGTCGAGGCGCCGCCCGCGCAGGTGTCCGCGGTCCTCGAAGCAGAGCGTGTTCCAGAAGTCGAACGTGACGGCCTCGATCATGCGACGCGGGGCTCCCGGTCGCGGCCGCGCTTCAGCTCGAAGAAGCCGTCCGTCGCGAGCACCAGCCGTACGCCGTCCCACAGCCGCCCCGCGTCCTCGCCGCGCGGCACCGGCGTCACGACCGGGCCGAAGATCGCGGCGCCCTCGACGGCGAGGATCGGCGTGCCGACGTCGTGGCCGACCAGCCCCACGCCCTCGTCGTGCTCGGCCCGCACGGCGGCGTCGTACGCCTCGTCGCCCGCCGTCTCGACCAGCGCCGGGTCGGCGCCGGCCCGGCGCAGCGCCTCCTCGATCGTCGCGTCCACCCGCTCCACCCGCTCCACGTGCAGCAGCGTGCCGAGCGCCGTGTAGAGGTCGCCGGGGTCGGTGCCGCGCTCCCGCGCGGCGGCCGCGACGCGCTGGGCGCGCAGCCCGAACGCGTGCCCGGTCGCCTTCGCCGGGTCGTAGCCCGGGGTCCCCTCGTTGAGGAACCGCAGGCTCATCAGGCGCCACTCGACCGTCACGTCGCGCACCGCCGTGACCTCGTGCATCCAGCGAGACGTCACCCACGCCCACGGGCACACCGGGTCGAACCAGAACCTGGCCGTCACCGTCACCGCGCCACTCCTCCGTTCCGCCTTCCGTGCGAGGATTCCCAGCATGTCGGCACAGAACCTCACGAGGGACGAGGCCCGCGCGCGGGCCGCGATCATCCGCGACGCGTCGTACGACGTCGAGCTGGACCTGACGTCGAGCGAGGTGACGTTCACCTCCACGACGACCGCGCGGTTCTCGTGCACCGAGCCCGGTGCCGGCACGTTCGTCGACCTCATCGCGCCGTCGGTGCGCTCGATCACGCTCAACGGCCGCGAGGTCGACCCGGCGACGGCGTTCGACGGCGACCGCATCCAGCTCACCGACCTCGAGGCATGGAACGAGCTCGTCGTCGTCGCCGACTGCGCGTACATGCACACCGGCGTCGGGCTGCACCGCTTCGTGGACCCGGTCGACAAGCAGGTCTACCTGTACACGCAGTTCGAGACGTTCGACGCGCACCGCGTGTACGCGTGCTTCGACCAGCCCGACGTCAAGGCGCGGTTCACGCTGTCCTGCCTCGCGCCGGCCAACTGGGTCGTCGTGTCGAACATGGCCGCGACGTCCTCCCCGGACAAGGCGCAGGGCGGCTGGTGGCGCTTCGGCACGTCGCCGCTGATGTCGCCGTACATCACGGCGATCGTCGCGGGGCCGTACGCCTCGGTGCACGACACGCACGGCGACATCGAGCTCGGCATCTACTGCCGCGAGTCGCTCGCGGAGTTCCTCGACCCTGACGAGATCTTCACGATCACCAAGCAGGGCTTCGACTGGTTCCAGGCCAACTTCGACTACCCGTACCCGTTCGGGAAGTACGACCAGCTCTTCGTCCCCGAGTTCAACGCCGGCGCGATGGAGAACGCCGGCGCCGTGACGTTCCTCGAGGACTACGTCTTCCGGTCGAAGGTGACCGACGCGGCCCGCGAGCGGCGCGCCGAGACGATCCTGCACGAGATGGCGCACATGTGGTTCGGCGACCTCGTGACCATGCGCTGGTGGGACGACCTGTGGCTGAACGAGTCGTTCGCCACGTACGCGTCGGTGCTCTGCCAGGTGTCCGCGACGCGGTTCACCGGCGGCTGGACGACGTTCGCGAACGTCGAGAAGACGTGGGCGTACAAGCAGGACCAGATGCCGTCCACGCACCCCGTCGTCGCGGACATCGTGGACATCGAGGCCGTCGAGGTGAACTTCGACGGCATCACGTACGCGAAGGGCGCGTCGGTCCTCAAGCAGCTCGTCGCGTGGGTCGGTCAGGACCGGTTCCTGGCGGCGTTGCGGTCGTACTTCAAGAAGCACGAGTTCGCGAACACCGAGCTGAAGGACCTGCTCGCGGAGCTGGAGAGCGCGTCCGGCCGCGACCTGTCGTCGTGGTCGAAGGAGTGGCTGGAGACCGCGGGCGTCAACACCCTGCGCGCCGTCTTCGAGACCGACTCCGCGGGCGCGTTCACGTCGTTCACCGTGCACCAGGAGGCGCCGGCCGACTGGCCCACGCTGCGTTCGCACCGGGTCGCGATCGGCCTCTACGCGACCGTCGACGGCCGCCTGGAGCGGGTGGACCGGGTGGAGCTGGACGTCGTCGGCTCGGTCACCGAGGTGCCGGAGCTGGTCGGGCGCACGCAGCCGGACCTGGTGCTCGTCAACGACGACGACCTCACGTACTGCAAGGTGCGCCTCGACCCGCGGTCGCTGGAGACGCTGACGTCGTCGCTCGGCACCATGACCGAGTCGTTGCCGCGGACGCTGTGCTGGGCCGCCGCGTGGGACATGACCCGCGACGCCGAGCTGCCGGCGCGCGACTACCTGCGGCTCGTGCTGCGCAACATCGGCTCGGAGACCGAGGTCGGCGTCGTCCAGACGCTGCTGCTCCAGTCGATGGGCGCCATCGTGAACTTCGGCGACCCGGCCAACCGGACCGCCGCGCTCGACCAGCTCGCGTCGGCCGCCTGGGAGCACCTCACCGCGGCCGAGGCGGGCGGCGACCACCAGCTCGCGTGGACGCGGGCGTTCGCCTCCTCCGCGCGTGGCGAGCACGTCGACAAGGTGCTCGGGCTGCTCAACGGCACCGTCACCGTGCCCGGGCTCGTCGTGGACACCGAGCTGCGCTGGCACCTCGTGCGCAACCTCGCGGCGCGCGGCGCGATCGGCGACGACGTGATCACCGCCGAGGCCGAGCGCGACCCGACGGCGGCCGGTGCCCGGCACGCCGTGGCGGCGCGGGCGGCGCGGCCGACCGCCGAGGCGAAGGCCGAGGCGTGGGCGTCGATCATGGACGACCCGAAGCTGCCGAACGCCATGCTCTCGGCCACCATGGCCGGCTTCCAGCAGGCGGACCAGGCGGAGCTGCTGGTGCCGTACGCCGAGCGGTACTTCGCGTCGATCGAGCGGATCTGGGACGAGCGGACGAACGAGACCGCGATCAACATCGTCACGACCATGTACCCGTCGGTGCTGATCGACCAGCGGACCGTGGACCGGACGAACGAGTACCTGCGCACCGGCAACCCGGTGCCCGCGATCCGGCGGCTCCTCGTGGAGGGGCGGGACGGGCTGGAGCGGGCGCTGCGGGCGCAGGCGGTCGACGTCGCGGCGGGGCGCGGGACGGCGTAGCCGCCCGCTGACCCGGCCCGCGCCGGTCCGTCCCTGCGCCGGCTCGCGCCGCCGCGCGCCGGCTCGGCTCGCGGCGGCTCGGGTGCCGGCGCGCCTACCGGCGCGCGGTCGCGTCCAGCAGGTCGGGCAGCTCGGTGCCCTCCGGGCCGCCGGCACCAGCGGCCTGCGCGAGCAGCCGTACCGCCTCCGTGATGCCGCCCGCCACGTCCCCGACGCCGAACGACGCGGACATCGCGATCGCCGCCAGCCGCGTCTCGTGGTCGTCGATGCGCTGGGCGGCGAGCGGGCTGGTCACGATCTCCAGGCGCCGCGACTCCGGCGCCACGAGGATCAGGACGGCCGGGCGTTCGGTGAGGCCTAGCTCGGCCATCAGCGCGTGCGCCTGGTCGAGGGGGTCGGTCTCGGTGGGGCCGAGGTAGACGCAGAACTGCAGCCCGGTCCAGCGCTCGGCCCGGTCCACCGCCTTCGCGATGCGGCGGCGCTGGCGTTCGGTCAACGGCTTACCAGGAACCACTCGCGCCTCCACCGCCCGACGAACCGCCCCCGAACGAGCTCCCCCCGCCACTGGATCCGACACTGGACCCGCTCGACCCGCTCGACGCGCCGGCGAACGAGTCGCCACCCGACGACCAGGCGCCGTTGTTGAGCAGGTTCGGGTCGCTCCAGCCGCGCGAGCCGCCGAACGACGGGAACCCGCCCCGCCACGACGAGCCGCCGCCGCCGATCGCGCCGCCGACGACCCGGCGCACGATCGTCACGATCGCGCCGAGGAGCCCGGCTCCGAGGACCGCCTTCGGGATCCAGCCCGCGTCGCCGACCGGCGAGGGCCGGAACGGCGTGACCCCGGGCATGTCGTCGGTCGCGTCGTCCGGCAGGCTCGTGCCGGGCAGGGTGATGCCGTCGATGCCCTCGCGCCCGTTCGTCGCCGCGAAGCGCTCGGTGTCCGGCAACGTCTTCCCGACCCCCTCGGCGATCTTCACGGCCGCGGCGCGCAGCGCGCGGGTGACGTCGCCCGCGCGCAGCGGCGTGGTCATGGCGCTCACCGCCGCGGACAGCTCCGTCTCGTCGACCTCGCCCGCCAGGCCGCGGCCGAGCTCCACGCGTACCCGGCGCTCGCGCATCGCGACCAGGATCAGCACGCCGCGGTCGGAGTCGGCGTCGCCGACGCCCCAGCAGTCGAACAGCCGCCGGGCGTACGACGACACGTCGTCGCCGCCGAGGTCGGGGACCGTCGCCGCGACGATCGCGACGTCGGACTCCATCGCGAAGCGCATCAGGTCGGCGGTGAGGAACGCGGAGCGCTGCGGGTCGAGCACGCGCGCGGCGTCCACGACGGGGAGGTTCGAGTGCGTGGGCAGGCCGGCACAGCTCGGCGCGGCGTGGGCCGGCACCGGGACGACGAGCGCGGCAGCGAGCGCGAGCCCGGCCGCGGCGAGCAGACGTAGCCGCACGTGCACCCCTCCCAGGTCGGCGATCATCCTCCCACGGCCCCACCCGGGCCGTAACGCCCTGTCGCCTGGGGTCGCCGCGCAGTACGGTGCGCCGGACGGGAGGTGTTCGGCATGGGCAGCAAGGACAAGGGTGGTCGCGAGACCAAGAAGCCCAAGAAGGACAAGAAGTAGGCCTCTCGGCGCCGGTGCTCCCGCCGGCGCCGACGCATGTGCGGGCCCGGGTGGGGGCGTTCGCGGGCATGCCGGAGCGACGCCTGGCGCGGGTGCGCGGGGCGTTCACGGGCAGGCCGGAGCGACGCCCGGCGCGGCGCGCGGGGCGTCGGCCGCGAGCTGCCGAGCGTGAGCCGGGCGCGGACGCGCGGCTGGTGTCGCCCGGTCGGCGGCCGACCGGCGCCCGGTTGGCGCGGAGGCATGGCCGGTGACGTCCGGTTGGCGCCCGGTTGGCGCGCGGCGGCGGGCAGCCGCCAGCATGGCGGGAGCCGACCGGAAGGGTGCCGTTGATCACGCACGTCGTCCTGATGACGTTCACCGATCCCGCCGACGCCGCCGAGGCCAAGCGTCGCCTCGAAGCGTTGCCTCCTCTCGTCCCGAGCGTGCGTTCGCTGCACGTCGGGCTCGACGTCCTGGGCGCGCCGGGCTCGGCGCACCTGTGCCTGACCACGACGCACGACTCCCCCGACGGGCTCCGCGCGTACGCGGAGCACCCGGCGCACGTCGAGCTGCTCGGCTGGCTGCGGCCGCGCCTCGCGGCGCGGGCGGCCGTCGACTACGAGGCCTGACCGGGCCCGGTGCGGGCGTCGTACGCCGCCGCCGCGACCGCCACGGTGGCCTCCTCGGACGGGCTGAGGTCGAGCACGCCGCACCACGACGTCTCGGCCACCACGACGTAGTCGAGGAAGTGCAGGTCCGCGTAGGTGGCCGCGACGTGCAGCCGGCGCGCGAGGTCGAGGTCCGCCGGGACCACCTCGGCGGCAAGCGCCGACGAGAGCCGGGCGAGCGCGAAGCCGGCGCCGTGCCGTGACCGCACGGCGTCGAGCACGCGGCCGACGACGTGCGGCAGCCGGGGCACCGGGCCGACGGCGAGCAGGACGGTCCAGCGGACGCGGTTGGCCACGTCGGTCACGAACAGCAGCAGCTCGTCGCGCCGCAGGCCGCGCGCCTCACGGCGGGCGACGCCGACGACGTCGGACGAGCACCGCAACGGCACCGCCTCGGCCACCTCCGCGGTCCGGCGGCCGAGCTCGAACGCCGCCGCGACCGCCGCCGCCTTGGCCGGGCCCATGCCGCCGTACTCGGCGAGCACCTCCGGCCGCGCCCGGGCGAGCCCCGCCAGGTCCCGGTGGATGCCGAGCAGCGACTGCGCGAGCTCGAGCACGCTCTGGCCGGCGCGGCCGTTGCGCAGCACCAGCGCGACCAGCTCGGCGTCGGTCAGCCGGCGCGGCCCGTGCCGGAGCAGCCGTTCGCGCGGCCGGTCGTCGTCGTCCCCCGTCATCCGAAATCACCTCCGCGTCCGAGGATGGCGCGCGGGTGTGACAGGGAACGGGCGCGGGCCGGATCTGTGGACGGGGGGCTGTGGATAGTGGGCGTCAGCGCCAGGGGTACGCGCCGAGCGCGGCGAACTGCTCGCGCGTGGCGTACTGCCAGACGTAGAGGCTCACGCCGATCACGCCGGAGCGCTGCGCGACGTCGGCGAAGCGCCAGACCTCGCGGCCGCGCGGGTCGCCGACCCGGCCGCCGTACGGGCCCATGTCGTACGCCTGCCCGATCAGGTGCAGCGGCACGCCCAGCGGCGCGAGCCGGCGGACCGACTGCTCGACCTCGGCGCCGGGCTCGGTACAGCCCCAGTACGCCATCACGGCGAACGCGTCGACGTACGGCACCTGCGTCCGGTAGTCGTAGGTGCGCCACCAGTGGTCGTTCGCGTGCGGGACCGTCGAGACGAGCGGCCGCGACCCGACCGAGCGCTGGACGAGGCCGAGGTAGACGGCCAGCCGCCGCTTCGTGCCCTGCGTGCCCTCGCTGCCCGACTCGATGTCCGGCGAGAACGCGTCGATGCGGTGCCCGCCGGGCGCGGTGAACGCCAGCGTGTCGGCGGCGCGGCGCGCGTCCGCGACCGGGTCGTACAGGTACGGGAAGTCCCACGCGACGACCGCGATGCCGGCGGCGTGCGCGGCGGGCAGCAGCGCGCGGAGCTCGGGCGCGGCGTAGAAGCCGGAGCGCGACGAGCCGGTACGGACCCAGATCTGGGTGAGCCCGGCGGCGCGGGCGCGGCGCACGACGGCCGCGGCGGAGCCGGCCTCGGTGCGTTCCCACTGGTAGGTCCACATGCCCTTGCCGCGCAACGACGCGAGCGACGGGTCGCGGTTCAGCGGCGGCAAGGGCGCCGGCAACGCCGACTCGGCGACGACGGTCGACGGGCGCCACGGCGTGTACGGCGGCTGCGGCGGCCGCTTCGGCGGCGGGCAGCCGGTCGGCGGCGCGGGGCGGGCCGGCAGCGGGTACAACGGCCCCGCCACCGGTCGCGACGTGGGGCTCGGCGACGGCCGCGCGGACGGCGTCGCGCGCGGCGGCACGGTCGTCGGCGCGGCGGACGGCACGGCGACGGGCGCGGCGGACGTCGCGGCGGCGACCGGCGACGCGGCCGGGGAGCGGTCCTTCGCGACCGCGACGACGACGCCGGACCCGGCGACGACGAGCGCGGCGGCACCGACCGCGAGCATGCGGCGGTCGGGCGCGCGGAGGAACGCGCCGGTCAGGCGGGCCATGCGTTCGAGTGTCACACGCGGGAGACGCCGTACGGCCGGTTCGCGTTGCGAGGGCAGGCAACTCTGGCCGGTAGGTTGGCTCGCATGCCGTACCCGCAGGCCCGCCGGCTCGACGTGGTCGAGGAGCTGTTCGGCCACCGCGTCGCCGACCCGTACCGCTGGCTGGAGGACGCGGGCGACCCGGACA
The DNA here is from genome assembly GCA_036382875.1 of Mycobacteriales bacterium. Taxonomy (GTDB): domain Bacteria; phylum Actinomycetota; class Actinomycetes; order BP-191; family BP-191; genus BP-191. Next base: position 114,990 of record DASVPJ010000041.1, on the reverse strand, counting down.
CGCGGGCCTGGTCGGACGCGCAGGACGCGCTCTGCCGGGAGCACCTCGACGCGCTGCCGGGCCGCGACCACCTGAAGCGGCGCATCGCCGAGCTGCTCCGGTCCGGCAGCGTCGGCGCGCCGGCGTGGCGGCGCGGCCGGGCGTTCTTCACGCGCCGCGAGCCGGACCAGGAGCACGCGGTGCTGCTCGTCCGCGAGCCGGACGGCACCGAACGCGTCCTCGTCGACCCGATGGCGGTCGATCCCGAGGGCACCACGACGCTCGACGCGTGGCAGCCGTCCAAGGAGGGCGAGCTGCTGGCGTACCAGCTCTCGCACGGCGGCACCGAGGAGAGCGCGCTGCGGGTGCTCGACGTCGCGACGGGCGCGGAGGTGGACGGCCCGGTCGACCGGACGCGCTACTCCCCCGTCGCGTGGCTGCCGGGCGCGGAGGCGTTCTACTACGTCCGCCGCCTGCCGCCGGCCGACGTGCCGCCCGGCGAGGAGCAGCTCCACCGGCGGGTGTACCTGCACCGGCTGGGCGACGACCCCGCGAACGATGTCGAGGCGCACGGCGCGGGGCTCGACAAGACCAACTACTACGGCGTCTCGGTGTCGATGGACGGCCGCTGGCTCACCGTGTCCGCGAGCGCCGGCACCGCGCCGCGCGACGACGTGTGGCTCGCCGACCTGCACGGCGACGCAGTCCTGAAGCCGGTGCAGATCGGCGTCGACGCGCAGACGTCGCTGCACGTCGCGCGGGACGGCCGCCTCTACGTCGCCACCGACCGCGACGCGCCGCGCGGCCGCCTCTGCGTGACGACGCCCGACCGGCCGGAGTACGAGCACTGGCGCGACCTCGTCCCGGAACGCGACGACGCGGTGCTCGACGGCTGGGCGCTCACCGACGACGCGGTCGTCGTCGCGCACACCAGGCACGCGGTCAGCACGCTCGCCGTGCACGACAAGGAGACCGGGGCGCACCGTTACGACGTCGACCTGCCGGGCCTCGGCTCGCTCGGCGGCCCGACGAGCGACCCCGACGGCGGGGACGCGGTGTGGTTCGGCTGGACCGGCTACACGACGCCGCCGCGCGTGCACCAGCTCGCCGTGACCGAACGCGCGCTCACCCTGTTCGCGGACGCGCCCGGCCGGGTGGACGTGCCGGAGGTCGAGGCCCGGCAGGTGTTCTACGAGTCGGCCGACGGGACGCGGGTGCCGATGTTCGTGCTCACCCCGCCCGGCGACGTCACGCCGCGGCCGACCGTCCTCTACGGCTACGGCGGGTTCAACGTCCCCATGACGCCCGGCTACAGCGCCGGCATCGCCGCCTGGGTCGAGGCGGGCGGGACCTACGCCGTCGCCTGCCTGCGCGGCGGCTCGGAGGAGGGCGAGGAGTGGCACCGCGCGGGCATGCGCGAGCGCAAGCAGAACGTCTTCGACGACTTCCACGCGGCCGCGGAGTGGCTGCGCGCCAACGGTTTCGCGTCCCGGCTCGGCATCTCCGGCGGCAGCAACGGCGGCCTGCTGGTCGGTGCAGCGATGACCCAGCGGCCCGACCTCTACGACGCCGTCGTCTGCTCCGCGCCGTTGCTCGACATGGTCCGCTACGAGCGCTTCGGCCTCGGCACGACGTGGGCCGACGAGTACGGCACCGCCGACGACCCCACGGAGCTGGCCTGGCTGCTGGGCTACTCGCCGTACCACCACGTGCGCGAGGGGACGGCGTACCCGGCGACGCTGTTCACGGTGTTCGACAGCGACACCCGCGTCGACCCGCTGCACGCCCGCAAGATGTGCGCCGCGCTGCAGTACGCCACCACCGGCGACGCGCCGGTCCTGCTGCGCCGCGAGCGCGACGTCGGCCACGGCGCGCGGTCGGTCAGCCGCAGCGTGGAGCTCTCCGTCGACACGTCGTCGTTCCTCGCCACCCACCTCGGACTGGAGCTCACATGAGATCGCCCCACGACCCCGCTTCGCGGGCCCGCGGGGGCCCCGACACCCGCATCGTGCTGTTCGGCGCCACCGGCTACACCGGAAAGCTCACCGCCGAGGCGCTGGTCCGCCGCGGCGCGCGCCCGGTCCTCGCCGGCCGCAACGCCGACGCGCTGCACGCCCTGAACGCCGACCTGGGCGGCGGCTGCGAGGTCGCGGTCGCGGACGTGTCGCGGCCGGAGACGGTCGACGCGCTGACCCGCGACGGCGGCGTGCTCGTGACGACGGTCGGGCCGTTCGCGCACTACGGCGCCCCCGCCGTGGAGGCGGCGATCGCGAACGGCGTGCCGTACCTCGACAGCACCGGCGAGCCGGCGTTCATCCGGCAGGTGTTCGAGGAGCACGGGCCGCGCTCGCGGGCGCCGATGCTGACGGCGTTCGGCTACGACTACGTGCCCGGCAACCTGGCCGCCGCCGTCGCCCTCGACCGCGCGGGCGACGCCGCGACCCGCGTCGACGTCGGCTACTACGCGACCGGCAAGGCCGGGTTCAGCGCGGGGACGTTCGCGTCGCTGACGACGGTGAAGCCGGAGGGCTTCGCGTTCCGCGACGGCGCCGTGGTGGACGAGCGGGGCGCGCGGCACGTGCGGTCGTTCGACGTGGACGGCGACCAGCGCGACGCCGTCTCCGTCGGGTCGTCGGAGCACTTCACGCTGCCGCGCCTGGCGCCGGGGCTGCGCGAGGTCAACGCGTACCTCGGCTGGTTCGGCAACCTCTCGCGCGCGGTGCAGGCGGGCAGCGCCGTGGCGGACAAGGTGCCGGGCGTGGAGGCCGCGATGCGCGCGTTCCTCAAGGCGGTCCCGAAGCCGGAGCCGGGCAGCGGCCCCGACGCGGAGACCCGCGCGAAGGGCGGCAGCCACGTCGTCGCGGTCGCGTACGACGCCGAGGGCAACGAGCTCGCGACGGCGCGCGCGGTCGGCGTGGACGGCTACACGTTCACCGGCGAGATCCTCGCGTGGGGCGCGCTGAACGCGCACCGCATCGACGGCAAGGGCGCGCTCGGGCCGGTGGAGGCGTACGGGCTGGACCTGCTGCGCGAGGGCTGCGAGAGCGCGGGGCTGACGGTGCGGTGAGCCGCACCGGACCGGGACCTGACGGTGCGGTGAGCCGCACCGAGCCGGGACGGGACGGCGTGGACGAGCGACCGACCGGCCGTGCCCTCCTCCTCGACGCGCTCGCCGAGATCGGCCTCGCGATCGCCGCGCTCGGCACGCTCGCCGGCGCCGGCTGGCTGGTCGACCGGGGGTGGCGACGCCACCAGGTCGTGACCGCCGCCGGCGTCGTGGCGTTCCTCGGGCTGGCGGCGTTCGGCCTCGTGCTGCACCTGCGCGGCCGGCCGGTCCGAACGGTCCTCTCCGCCGTCGCGGTCGGCGCCGGCGTGCTCGTGCTGTCGTGGGTCGTGGTGCTGCTGATGGGCTGCTGCTGACGTGCAGCCTGACGCGGGCTAGTAGACGTCCAGCGCCGGCTCGTCGGCGCCGCCCATCCGGCCGGCCGCCGACTGGCCGCGCTTCGCGACCGGCGCGTGCGCGGTCGCCGCGGCGAGGCCGAAGACCGGCATGTTGCCGTAGATGGCCTCGTACTCCCCGGCCCGCACGCGGTACGTCTCGTGGTAGATGCCGACGTCGCCGTTGTCGCGCACGGCCTTGTTGAACGCGCGCCACGGCCCGAGGTGCGGCAGCTCCGGCGCCCGCGCGAAGCGGTTCAACGACTCGAAGTCGCGCCAGTACTGGACCATCAACGTCGTCCGGCCGACGTACTGGTGGTAGCCGAGCAGCCCCGCCTCCGGGTGCGCGTCGAGCCACTTCAGCATCGAGAACATGGCCCGCGCGACCGGCAGCCACCGGTGCACGAGCCACGGCTTGTTGAAGCGCATGCCGATCAGCAGGACGACGAAGTCCCCCTCGACGTCCGCGGTGAACCGGCCCTGGTGCAGCGTCGCCATGCGCGGGACCGTACCCCCGCGCGGCGCCACGCGGAACGCCCCCGTGACCTAGTTCACAGCGGCGGAGACGTGCGGCTCCAGCGCGGCGCGCTCGGCCTCCGACAGCGGCCGTGACGTGCCCGCCGCGTAGTCGTACGCCACCTGCACCGACGTGGCGCGGGCGACCACCTCGCCCCGCTGCTCCATCCGGTAGCCCATCCGGAACGACTTCGTCCCGACGTGCTCGACCCACGCGGTCGTCCGCACCGGGCCGGCGGCGAACAGGATCGGCCGCACGAAGTCGATCTCGGTGCGCGCCAGGATCATGCCGCCGAGACCGAGCGAGGACCCGGTCTCGGCGACGAAGAACCCGACCCGCGCGTCCTCCAGGTACGTGAGGAACGTCGCGTTGTTGACGTGACCCATCGCGTCGGTGTCGCCGAAGCGCACCGCCGTCTCGTGAACGAACACCGGCCGAGTCTACGAACCCAGCGCGGCCCGCACCGGAGCGAGCGCCGCGCGGACGTCGTCGAGCGCGCCCGCGTCGTCCCAGAGTTCCCACCACTCGTTGTCCGCGGGCTCGAACGCGCGGTCGAGCGCGCGGCGCGCGAGGTCGAGCAGCCCGGGGTCGACCGCGAACGGGTGCGCACCGACCCACTCGGCCGCGCTCGGGTGCTCCGGCGGCGGCCCGCCGGCCCGCGCGGCGACGACCGCGGCCGCCGCGACGGCCTCGTTCACCGTGCCGGACTCGAGGTAGCCGGTGGCACCGGCCACCGCGCCGAGGGCCTCGCGGACCGCCGCGGCCACGTCGGTCACGCGGTCCCACGACCCGAGCAGGTCCAGCGCGTCGTCGTTGTCGAACGCGCCGGTCCCCCACGCGCCCACTACGCGAGCGCCGCGTCCAGGGTGATCTCGGCGTTCAGCACGCGCGACACCGGGCAGCCCGCCTTCGCGGTCTGCGCCGCCTCGGTCAGCGCCGCCTCGTCGAACGGACCCGCCGCCCGCACGCGCAGCTCGACGCGCGTGATGGTGAAGCCGGCGTCGGTCTTCTCGATGTGCACCTGCGCGGTCGTCTCGATCCGCTCGGCCGGCGTGCCCGCCTTGGCCAGGCCGTTGGCCAGCGACATCGAGTAGCACGACGCGTGCGCGGCCGCGATGAGCTCCTCGGGCGAGGTGACGCCGTTCGGGCTCTCCGCGCGGGCGGGCCAGTTCACGTCGAGCGGACCGGCGGCGTTGGACGAGTCGAGCGACGTCGTGCCCTTGCCGTTGAAGAGGTCGCCCTCCCACGTCGTCGTGGCGGCGCGCATGACCATGTGGAGCTCCTTCGGGTTAGGTGCAGTTGTTGACGTGTCCGGAGCCGACGTCGACGACGCCGGGCACCGAGAGCTCGGGAGTCGCCGCGACCGGCGCGCAGCGGAAGCCGCACGCCTCCACGTACGGTCCGGCGCTGCCGTAGCCGCCGGGCACCCAGACGCTGGGGACCTTGGCGGCGTCGTCGCAGCCGGCCGACGCGGTCGCGCCGAACGGCGCGGCGGCGAGCAGCAGGGCGAGCACGGGCAGGTGGCGCACGGGCATACGGCGCATGACGGCTCCTCGGGTCAGTCGCGGACGAGCTTGCGATACGTCACCCGGTGCGGCCTCGCCGCCTCGGCCCCCAGACGTTCGACCTTGTTCTTCTCGTAGTCCGCGAAGTTCCCTTCGAACCAGAACCACCGGGCCGGGTCCTCCTCGGTCCCCTCCCAGGCGAGCATGTGCGTCGCGACCCGGTCGAGGAACCACCGGTCGTGGCTGATGACCACCGCGCAGCCGGGGAACTCGAGGAGGGCGTCCTCCAAGGATCGGAGCGTCTCGACGTCGAGGTCGTTCGTCGGCTCGTCGAGGAGGAGGACGTTGCCGCCGGCCTTGAGCGTCAGCGCGAGGTTGAGGCGGTTCTTCTCGCCGCCGGACAGCACGCCGACCGGCTTCTGCTGGTCCGGGCCCTTGAAGCCGAACGCCCCGACGTAGGCCCGCGACGGCATCTCGCGGTTGCCGACCTTGATGTGGTCGAGCCCGTCGGAGACGACCTCCCACACGGTCTTGGCCGGGTCGAGGCCGCCGCGCGACTGGTCGACGTACGAGATCTGCACGGTCGGGCCGATCCGCACCTCCCCCGCGTCGGGCTGCTCCTCGCCGATGACGGTCTTGAACAGCGTGGTCTTGCCGACGCCGTTCGGCCCGATGATGCCGACGATGCCGCCCGGGGGCAGCGAGAACGACAGGTCGTCGATGAGGATCCGGTCGCCGAAGCCCTTCACCAGGCCCTTGGCCTCGATGACGGTCGAGCCGAGGCGCGGGCCGGGCGGGATGTTGATGGCCTCGGGGTCGTACGGCTTCGACTTCTCGGCCTCGGCGGCGAGCTCCTCGTAGCGCGAGAGGCGGGCCTTGGACTTGGCCTGGCGGGCCTTGGGGTTCGACCGCACCCACTCCAGCTCGCGTTCGAGCTCCTTCTTGCGCTTCGCGTCCTTCTGGCCCTCCATCTTCATGCGGGAGGACTTGGTCTCCAGGTACGTCGTGTAGTTGCCCTCGTAGGGGTAGCAGCGGCCGCGGTCGATCTCGAGGATCCACTGCGCGACGTTGTCCATGAAGTACCGGTCGTGGGTGACCGCGAGAACGGTGCCCGGGTACTTCTCCAGGTGCTGCTCCAGCCAGAGCACCGACTCGGCGTCGAGGTGGTTGGTCGGCTCGTCCAGCAGCAGCAGGTCGGGCTGCTGGAGGAGCAGCTTGCACAATGCCACCCGGCGGCGCTCGCCACCGGAGAGCACGCTCACGTCGGCGTCGGACGGCGGCAGCCGCAGCGCGTCCATCGCCAGGTCGAGCTGCGCGTCGAGCTCCCAGACCTCGAAGTGGTCGAGCTTCTCCTGCAGCTCGCCCATCTCGGCGAGCAGCTTCTCCATCGTGTCGGGGTCGGCCTCGCCGAGCGCGTCGGAGATCTCGTTGAACCGCTGCATCCAGCCGCGCTTCTCGGCGACCGCGTCCTCGACGTTGCCGCGGACGTCCTTGGTCTCGTCCAGCTTCGGGTCCTGGGAGAGCAGCCCGACGGTGTAGCCCTCGGACAGCCGCGCGTCGCCGTTCGACGGGTGGTCCTCGCCGGCCATGATGCGCAGCACGGTCGACTTGCCGGCGCCGTTCGGGCCGACGACGCCGATCTTCGCTCCGGGCAGGAACGACAGCGTGACGTCGTCGAGGATGACCTTGTCGCCGTGCGCCTTGCGCACGCGCTGCATCGTGTAGATGAACTGCGCCATGCCGCACATCCTGCCAGGCGCGGAGAGCCCGCCGAGCAGGCGAGGCGGTCACCGGCGGCGAATCCGCCACGCATGCCCACCCTGCCCGTCCGGCGGCTCGCCGTCGCCGCGTTGTGCGCCGTCACCGTCGCGCCGCCCGCGTCGCACGCGGTGCCCCGCTCGCCGCTGCCGACGTTGTTCACGTCGCCGAACGTCCACCTCGTCCGCAACGTCCCCACCGGCGTCGGCATCGGCGGGAAGTTCAGCGGCCACTACTACTTCCAGTCCACGGCGCGCGCGACCGGTTACCGCGGTCCTGAGGGCGACGCGGTGTCCGACGGCGGGCTCTGGGTGTTCGACGTCGCGGACCCGGAGAACCCCGTCCTCGCCGCGCACGTGCCGCTGCCGATCTGGCAGAACGAGGACGTCGACCTGTCGGTGAAGCGCGGGCTGCTGCTCGTCGCGAACGAGCGCCGCCGGGCGACCGCACCCGCCCCGCCGCCGGCGGGGACGCCGTACCTGCCGGGCTCGGTGACGGTGTTCGACATCAGCGAGCCCACCCGGCCAGTGCCGGTCTCGACGATCGTGCTGCCGGCGCACGTCGGCACCGACGCGTCCGGCGAGCCGATCCCCGGCGCCGGGCACACCGCGTCGTGCATCCGCGAGTGCGAGTACGTCTACGTCGCCGGCGCGCGCGACGGCAGCGTCGCCGTCGTGGACCTGCGCGATCCGGCGAACCCGGTGCTGATGGGCTACCTCACCACGCCCGCCGGCGCGGCGACCAAGGTCATGTCGCCGGGCATGGTGCACGACGTCAACGTCGACCCGTACGGCAACGTCTGGCTGGCCGGCTCGGGCGGGACGTTCATGTACGAGCCGGTCACCGACCCCATGCGCCCGGTGCTCGTCGCCGGCACGTCGGCGGCGGACAACGCCCGCACCAACCAGGCGATCCACCACAACACGATGCGCCTGGACAAGCACCACGTGATGATCAGCGAGGAGGCGTACACTGGCTGCGGCGCCGACGAGCCGGTCGCCGACGACGCGCCGCAGGGCGGGCGGTTCCAGATCTGGCGGATCGACCGCGACAACGGCCGGCTGGTGCCGGTGTCGCTGTTCCAGAAGAAGGTGCCGGGCATCCCCGTCTGCTCGTCGCACTGGATGGACGTCAACGCGCACCAGGTCGTCGCCGACGCGTTCTACGAGGGGGGCGTGCGGTTCCTCGACATCCGCGACCGCGACTCGTTGCGGCAGGTCGGGTGGTTCCGACCGTCGGACGGCGGCGCGGCGCAGGTCGTGTACGTGCCCGGGCGGCCCGACCTCGTCTACGTCTCCGACTTCTACCGCGGCCTGGACATCGTGCGGATCGACGGCGGCGGCCAAGGCGCCCCGACGCAGTGGGAGACCGGCACGGGCGGGCGGCCGCTCGTGCCCGGGACGGGCACGGTGGCGTTCGCGGCCGACGACGAGCTCGGCTGGGCCTGCCGGGTGCCGGTCTAAGCAGGGTCGCGCGGCCGCGCGGCGAAGAGACCCCGCATGTCACGTCGCCTCTCCCTCGCCGTCGCGGCGATCGCGGTCGCCGCCGCGCCCACCGCGCGCGCGCTGCCGCCGACGCCGCTGACCACCGTCACCGCGTCGAAGAACGTCCACCTGCTCTCGAACTTCCCGGCCACCGGCGTCTCCGTGGGCGGCAAGTTCGCGGGGACGTACTACTTCCTGACGAGCGCGCGGTCGGCCACCTACGGGGCCCCGGACTCGGCGTCCGACGGCGGGCTGTGGGTGTTCGACGTGAAGAACCCCGAGTCGCCGTCGCTGGTCAGCCACCTGCCGTTGCCCATCTGGGAGAACGAGGACGTCGACCTCTCGCTCAAGCGCAAGATCCTGCTGATCAGCGCGGACCGGAAGAAGTCGGTCTCGCAGGTCACCACGTCGCCGGTGCTGCCCGGGATGCTGTTCGTCTACGACATCACGGACATGGCGCACCCGGTGCTGAAGTCGTCGGTGTCGATGCCGGCGTCGGTCGGCGCGAAGGACGACGGCACGCCGCTCGGCGGCCCCGGCCACATCGCCAACTGCGTCCTCGACTGCACCTACGCGTACATCACCGGGTCGCGGGACCGTTCGGTGCATGTCGTCGACCTGCGCGACCCGGCGTCGCCGAAGGTCCTCGGCAAGGTCCAGACGCCGGCCGGCGCCGACCACGGCACGTGGACGCCGGGCATCGTGCACGACGTCAACGTCGACCCGTCCGGCAACGTCTGGATGACCGGCTCGGGCGGCACCGCGCTGTACGCGCCGCTCAAGGACCCGATGAAGCCGGTGCTGCTCGCCGCGACCGCGAAGTCGGACAACATCCGCACCAACTCCTACATCCACCACAACTCGATCCGGCTGAACCGCGACACGGTGCTCGTCACCGAGGAGTCGTACAACGGCTGCGGCGGCGAGGCGCCGGTGGCGTACGACGACCCGGTCGGCGGCCGCTTCGAGACGTGGCGGATCGACCTCAAGCGCAAGCGCCTCGTGCCGATCGCGGTCTACTCGCAGCAGGTGCCCGGCGTGTCCACGTGCTCGTCGCACTGGTTCGACGTCAACGCCAACAAGGTCGTCGCCGACGCCTGGTACGAGGGCGGCGTGCGGTTCCTGGACGTCTCGGACCCGAAGCGCATCCGCCAGGTCGGGTACCTGCGGACGAGCGACGGCTCGGCGTCGCAGGCGCAGTTCGTTCCGGGCCGGCCGGACCTCGTCTACGTCGCCGACTACCTGCGCGGCCTCGACGTGCTGAAGATCGACGGCGGCGGCCGCAAGGCGCCGACGGTGAGCGAGGTCGAGGTGCCGGTCGCGCGGACGAGGCCGATGCTGTTCGGGCGCTCGGCCGACTTCGGCTACGCCTGCCCGGTGCCGCTCGTCTGAACACGCCGATCTTGCTTGCGCGGTGTCGTGTCCGGTTGATGGTGGAATAGCGACGTGCCAACGCGCCGTCTCGTCACCGCACTGTGGGTGCTGCTCGTCGGCGTGCTCGCGATCGGGGCCGGAACGGCGCTGACCCGCTCCGGCGACCAGGGCGACTCGTCCCCGGACGCGCAGCCGTCGTCGCAGCAGCCGCTCGTGTCGCAGCCGCCGGGCGACCAGCCGTCCGAGACGCCGTCGCCGAGCGAGTCGTTGTCGCCGTCGCCGACCGAAACGCCGGCGGTGTCGCCGACGGCCACCACCGGCTCGGGCGGCTCCGGCTCCGGGTCGGGTGGCTCGGGCGGGTCCGGCTCGGGCGGGTCCGGCTCGGGCGGGTCCGGCTCCGGCGGGTCCGGCGGCGGCAAGCCGAACATGCCGAACACCGGCGCCCCGCTCCTCCCCCTCGCCGCTGTCGCCGCCGCCGCGGGAGCCGCCGCGACCGGCACGCGCCGCGCCGCCCGCTAGCCGGCCCCGCTAGCCGGCCCCCTCACCCAGCAACGCCACCGGCACGTCGACCACCCGCGCGCGCAGCCACTCCCCCAGCCCCTTCGCCTGCGGGTCCGCGCGGGTCGACGCCGCGACGCCCTCGCCCAGCAGGCCGGAGACCACGAAGTTCAGCGCGGAGAGGTTCGGCAGCTCGTGCCGCGCCACGTCCAGCGGTGCCGTCTCCGGCAGCAGCGCCTTGAGCCGCTCGACGGTGAGGAAGTCGCGCAGCCAGCCGTACGCGTCCGGCGTGCGTACCCACACGCCGAGGTTCGCGTCGCCGCCCTTGTCACCCGACCGCGCGCCGGCCACCCGGCCGAGCGGCACCCGCGCCGTCTCGCCGCCCACCGCCACCGCGCGGTCGTCCGGCACCACGACGGGCGCCGCCGCGCCGACCGGCCCGAACGGCACCTCGACCCGCCGCCCGTCGGCGTGCACGACGACCGCCGTGACCGCGGCGCGCGGGACGTACGCCGGCCGGTAGACGCCGTACGGGCTCGCGTCGCCGGGCGGCGCGGTCATCGTGAAGCCGGGGTACGACGCCAGGCCGAGCTCGACGGCGGCCGAGGAGAACGCGCGCCCGATGCGGTCCGGCGACGCGTCCTTGACCGTGAGCCGCAGCGTCGCGGTCGCCGCCTCGTTCGTGTCCGGGTCGCCGACGTCGGCGCGCGACAGCACCGCCTCCGCGCCGGGGAACGCCGCGCGCATCTGCCGTGTCACCAGGTCGGCCTTGGCCGACAGGTCGAGGCCGGTGAGCACGAACGTCACGGCGTTGCGGAAGCCGCCGAGGACGTTCAGCGCGACCTTGACGTCGGGGGGCGGCGGCTCGCCGCGCACGCCGCTGATCCGGACCCGGTCCGGCCCCTCCTGGGCGAGCTCGATCGTGTCGAAGCGTGCGACGACGTCGGGGCCGAGGTAGCGCGGCGAGCCGATCTCATAGAGGAGCTGCGCGGTCACCGTGCCGACCGAGACGAGGCCGCCGGTGCCCGGGTGCTTCGTCACGACCGACGAGCCGTCGGCCGCCACCTCGGCGATCGGGAAGCCGGCGTGCTCCAGCCCCGGCACCTCGGCGAAGAACGCGTAGTTGCCGCCGGTCGCCTGCGCGCCGCACTCGAGCACGTGGCCCGCGACGACGGCGCCGGCCAGCGCGTCGTAGTCGGTCGCCGACCAGCCCTGCCGCCACATCGCGGGGCCGCAGACCAGCGCCGCGTCGGTGACGCGGCCGGTGACCACGACGTGCGCGCCGCCGGCCAGCGCCTCGGCGATCGGCGCCGCGCCGAGGTACGCGTTGGCCGTCAGTGGCTGCCCATCGCCGGCCAGCCCGAGCGCCGCGGCGCGCGGCAGCAGGTCGTCGCCCTCGACGTGCGCGACCGCCGCGTCGACCCCGAGGCGCTGCGCGAGAGCGCGTACGGCGTCCGCGCAGCCCGCCGGGTTCAGCCCGCCGGCGTTGACGACGATGCGCACGCCGCGGTCGACCGCGGTGCCGAGGCAGTCCTCGAGCTGGCGCAGGAACGTCGTCGCGAAGCCCTTCGCCGGGTCCTTCGCCCGCGACCGGAACAGGATGAGCATCGTCAGCTCGGCGAGGTAGTCGCCGGTCAGCACGTCGAGCTCCCCGCCGTCCAGCATCTCCCGCATCGCGGCGAGCCGGTCGCCGTAGAACCCCGAGCAGTTGCCTATCCGCATGGTGCGGATCGTGCCACCACCTCTTGACCCGGTATGTCCCCAAGGCCAGGGTTGCCCCACCACCCTTGTGGTCGCGTCCTGCCCCGACCCCTCTTCGGAATGGAGCACTGCATGAAGGTACGTCTGGTAGCCGCGCTGGCGATCACCCTCGCCACGGCTACGGGGTTCACGGCCGCCGAGGCCGCGCGTCCCACCGTCACGCTGATCGACGTCCACGAGATCAAGGCAGCGCGCAACCCGGCCGGCCCGAACACCGGCGCCGCGAACTGCGTCAACGACGGCGCCGCGACCGGCAAGTACGTCCTGACCGGCTGGGCCGTGCAGGGCAACAAGACCGCTCTGTTCAACACCACCACCCTTCCCTCGAACCTCGGCCTCAGCGCCACGCTGAGCGCGTTCCAGTCCGGCTACAGCGTCTGGTCGCAGGCGTCGCCGGCGCCGACGATCACGGTCGGCACCAGCACCACGTCCTCGCTCAAGCCGACCGCCAACCACCAGTACGAGCTGATGTTCGGCAAGACCGGCGGCACGACGCTCGCCGTCACGTACACGTGGCGCTGGAGCAACGGTGAGGTCGAGAGCGACACGCTGTTCAACACGTCGTTCACCTGGGCCAACCTCGGCGCCGAGGGCGACGGCTGCTACGAGACCGCCGGCAACGTCTACGACGTCGGCAACATCGCGACGCACGAGTTCGGCCACACCTACGGTCTCGACCACCCGAGCGCGTCGCGCTTCGAGACCATGTACGCGTACGGCTACAGCGGCGAGACCCTGCGCCGCTCCCCCGCGTCCGGCGACGTCGCCGGCGTGAACGCCGTCTACTAGTCCGTTCGAGCCTCGCGGCCGCCGCTCCCCCCGGGGACGGCGGCCGCGTCGCGTCCGGGGCGGCACAATGACCGCGAAGCGCCCGTAGCTCAGCCGGACAGAGCACCCGCCTTCTAAGCGGATGGTCGCAGGTTCGATCCCTGCCGGGCGCACCTACCACGGCGGCGGCGCGCTGTCCGGCGTTCCGCCCCGATGCGGGTGATGTCGGGAACGCCAGACATCGCTGCCGGAGTCCGGAACCTTCCGCATTCCGCCCGCCGGCGCGCCGGGCGCGACCTACCGTCGCTCCTCCCAGAACAAGAAACGGGAGGACCCAGTGACCCTGTTCAGACGATGCGCCGCGGGCCTCGCGGCGGCGACCACGGCGGCGACGCTGCTGGTCGCCGCGGCACCGGCCGCGTACGCGGTCGACACCTCGCGGTGCGACAACACGACCCCGCCGGACTGGTTCTACCCCCACCTCAAGGACGCCGCCGACGTCTCCGGCGACGGCGTGCCGAGCACGTGGGGCGACTCGTACAACATGGCCAAGATCACGTGCTGGGAGAGCTCGTACAACCAGGACGCGGTCAACGGCAGCCACTACGGGCTGACGCAGATGCTGCAGTCCAACGTGCAGGCCGCCAACGTGAGCTGGACCTGCTACTGGGAGGGCGGCTGCGCCAAGGACCGGCGCTACCACCAGCTCCTCGCCGCGCTGCGGTACGCGAACACCAGGTACGGCTCCCCCGCTGCCGGCTGGCAGCACATCAAGGACTACGGGTGGTGGTAACCATGAACTCACGACTCTCCCGGCGCGCGGGGACGATCCTCGCGGCCGCGCTCGTCGTCTCGCTGGGCGTGCCCGCGCACGCCGCCGAGTACTTCGGCACCGCGGGTGACGACAAGATCAACGGCTCGTCGAGCGCCGACCGGCTCATCGGGTACGGCGGCGCCGACAAGCTCTCCGGTTGGGGCGGCGGCGACTACATCGACGGCGGCGACGGCAACGACATCCTCAACGGCAACGACGGCCAGGACGAGATCCACGGCGGCGTCGGCGGCGACCAGGAGTACGGCGGCACCGGCGCCGACGTCATGAACGGCGGCGCCAACGCCGACACGATGTACGGCGGGCCCGGGCAGGACTCCCTCGACGGCGGCGACGGTGCCGACGAGCTGTTCGGCAAGGACGTCGAGGACGTCAACGGCACCGGCGACCTCAACGGCGACACGCTGCGCGGCGGCGAGGGCGACGACAAGCTCTACGCCCGTGACGGCGAGCGTGACGACATCTACTGCGGCACCGGCACCGACACGGCCACCCTCGACTACGAGGACCGGCTGATGGACTCCTCCTGCGAGACCGTCTGGCGGGGCGCGCCGGCGAGCATGAAGGACACCGGCAAGGAGGTCGCGCAGTCCGCGCGGGACTGGGCGCTGCTCAAGGAGGGCGTCAAGGAGAACCCGCTCGGCAGCGACCGCGGTCCCGAGATCGACCAGTGGGCGGCGAACGCGAACATCTCGTCGGGCGTGCCGTGGTGCGGCATCTTCGCCCACGAGGCGTACCTGCGCGGCGGCACGAACCTGCCGGACTACGTCGTGTCGACCAACTCGCTGTACTCGGCGACGATGCGCGACCAGGACAACTTCTCGCAGGTGAAGATCGCCAACCTGCGGGCGGGCGACCTGGTCATCATGGACTGGCCCGGCTCCGGCGACTCCGACGACCACATCGCGATCGTGCTGGGGCCGTACAACGGCAGCGGGTACATCCCGACGATCAGCGGCAACTACAGCAACGCGGTGACGAAGGCGTCGTTCCCCGTGTCGCAGGTGGCGGTCGCGGTGCGCGTCAGCCTGTAGGACCCGTACGACCCGGCGCCGGTCCGTCCCTCGGGGCGGGCCGGCGTCGTCGTGCGCGGCGTGCGGGGCGGCCGGCGTCGTCGTGCGCAGCGCGCGACGGTACCGTTGTCGTCCCCTCGTCCCTTGACCCCTCGAAGGAGACCCCGTGCGACTCCCCCTCGCGCTCGCGGTGGCCGCGTGCGCTCTGGCGAGCGTTGCCACGCCGGCCGGCGCCACGTGCATGAAGACGTGGGACCGCGGCGACTGGTACGCCTACTCCTGCTCCGCCCCCGGTGGCCCGGTCAGCACGACCGTCTGCCACCGCCCCACCGGCCTCTGCGTCACCTACTAGGAGCCCCGACATGCGCCTCGTCCTCGCCCTCACCATGGCCGCCGCGGCGGTCGCGACGTTCGCCCCGGCCGCCAGCGCCACGTGCATGCCGCTGTACGACTACGGCGTCATCTACAGCTACACGTGCTCGCCGCCCGGCGGGCCGGCCACCACGACCACCTGCAACCGCATCACCGGCCACTGCTGGTCGACCACCAGCGGCGGGGGCGGCGAGGGCGGCCAGTAGGGACGTACCAGGAGGAATCGGGCACGCGGGCGGCGAAGGCAGCGCCACCCTTCGACCCTCAAGGAGTCGGCGTGCTCTCGCGTGCCCGGATCGTCCCCGCCGCCGCCGTCGTGGCGGCGCTGCTCGTCCCGCTCTCCCCCGCGACGGCGAAGCCGCCGCGCTGCGTCGGCAAGGTCGCGGCCGACGAATGGCCGACGTTCGGCCGCGACCTGCGCAACACCAGGACGCAGGAGTCGCCCGGCTCGATCGGCGCGGCGTCGGCGCCGTTCCTCGCGCCCGTGTGGTCGTACTCGACCGGCGGCGCCGCGACCGGCACCGCCGACTTCAACGGCACGCCGATCGTCGCGGCCGGCTGCGTGTTCGGGAACACCGCGGGCGGTGACGTCCTCGCGCTCGACGCGGCGACCGGCGAGCAGGTCTGGCGCGTCACCGTGCCGCTCGCGGCGGGCACGTCGGCCGGCCTCGGCGGCATCTTCGTCAGCAGCCCGGCGGTCGCCGACGACGTCGTCATCGGCCTGGTCAACCAGACGGGCAGCCCGTACGCGGTCGCGTTCTCGCGCAAGGACGGCGACCTCGTGTGGCGCAGCGAGCCGCTGCAGTCCGGCGCCGGCTACTACACCAACGCCACGCCCGTCGTGTACGACGGCCTCGTCCTCGCCGGCTACTCACCCGCCGAGGGCGACCCGACCGGCCGCGGCGGCATCGCGATCCTCGACGCGGCGACCGGCGAGCTGGTCAAGCGGGTGAGCGTCGTGCCCGACGAGGCGTTCGCCGACGGCTACGCGGGCGCCGGCGTGTGGACCGCGCCGGCCGTCGACGCCAAGGCCGGGTACGCGTACGCCGGCACCGGCAACCCGTACAGCAAGACGATCGAGCACGAGCACACCAACGCGATCGTCAAGATCGACCTGGACCGCTCGCGCGAGACGTTCGGCACGATCGTCGGGTCGCTGAAGGGCAACGTCGAGCAGTACGACCCGGCGTTCCGCGACGGCATCGACCCGGTCTGCACCGCGCTCGGCGACGACCCGAGCCTCCAGCTCGTCGTCGGCAACAGCGCGCCGTGCCTCCAGCTCGACCTCGACTTCGGCGCGCCGCCGAACCTGTTCACCGACGCGAGCGGCCGCACGCTGATCGGCGACCTCCAGAAGTCCGGCGTCTACCACGTCGCGGACGCCACCACGATGGAGCGCGCGTGGTCGGCGACCGTCGGCGCGTCGTGCCCGGCGTGCAACGCCGCCGCCTCGGCGTTCGACGGCGACTCGCTGTTCGTCGCCTCGTCGCCGGTCGACACCGTGTGGTCGCTGACCGACGCGGGCGCGCCGCGCTGGGCCTCGCCGATCGGCGACGGCACGCACTACCAGTCGGTGACCGTGGCGGGTGGCGCGGTGTTCACGATCGACAACGCCGGCAACCTGCTCGCCTGGGACGCCGCGACCGGCGTGCCGTTGCTGCGCCGGCCGATGGCCGCCGACGTTCCGGACCCGGCGGCGCCGCCGGCCGCGCTGTCGAGCGCGGGCGTCGCGGTCGCGAGCGGCACGGTGTACGTCGCCGCGGGCAACGCCGTCATCGCGTACCGCCCGATGCTGTAGACCCGCACCCGCACGCGAAGAGGCCCGGGAGGAACGTTCCTCCCGGGCCTCTGCCGTGCGGGGCGCTAGCCGATGTAGCAGGCGCAGTTGAACCAGAACACCGGCGGGCTCGTGTAGTTCACGCTGCTGCCGTCCGCGTTGGTGCCACGGACGACGGTGCGCAGGTAGGTCGCGTAGACCGGGACCGACATCGAGTGCGTGGCCGTGAGCGAGGTGCGCAGCTCGTTGAGGTCGGAGTCGCTGGTGCAGCCGCGCGAGTACCACGGGCCGGCGACGCCGTACATCTCCTCGATGCACACCGTGATCGCCATGCCGGGGTGGGCGGCGGCACACGAGAACGTGCCGGTGGTGACGATGCGGCTCGTGCCGCCGACGTTGAGGTGCGGCACGTCGCCGTAGGCGACGCAGTCGCCGGAGACGGGGAGCGCGGACGCGGACGCCGTACCGGCGAGGCCGACGAGCAGCCCGGCGGCGGAGACGGCGACCAGGAGCGACGCCAGGGTGCGGCGCATGGAGCCTCCAGAGTTGAGGGGACGAGGGTGACGCACAGCGTAGAGGTGGGGTGCGCGCGTGACTACGACGCGGCGCACTTGGCCGCGGTGGTGAGCGCGGTGACGTCGTACTTCACGTAGCCGACCGGGTCGCCGGGGATGACCATCGTCGGCTCGCCGCCGCCACCGCCGCCGGACGGCAGCGGGCGGACCGGGTTGTGCTGGACCTGGTAGACGCCGGTGTTCACGCAGGCGACGGGGCCGGCGGCGGCGTACGCGGGTGCGGCCGCGGCGGCGAGGGCGGCCGCGGCGAGGAGGAAGAGGGGCTTCGTCATGCGCGGCGACTTCGCCGCGGGCCCGGCGGCTCCTGCCCCGGGCAGCCGAACGAGGCGCCGGTCGGGTGGCGCCTCGTTGGGCTACAGAGTGATCGCGGTGGCTGCTACAGCCCGCGGCCGCGGCCGCGGTACCAACCGCCGCCGCCGAGCAGGAGGAGCAGGACCAGGACGATCAGGATGATGGTCAGCATGGTTGCGGTGTCCCCTCTCCCGGCGCGCGGGAAACGGCGGGCCGCCACGGGAGCGGCGTTCGCCGTAGGGTGACGCGCATGATCGACCGGTTGGTCTGGATCGACCTGGAGATGACGGGGCTCGACCCCGAGCGCGACGTCGTGCTCGAGATCGCCGCGCTGATCACCGACTCGGAGCTGGAGCCGGTCGGCGAGGGCCTCGACCTCGTCGTGTCCCAGCCCGCGGCGGCGCTGGAGAACATGGCGCCCGTCGTGCGCGACATGCACGCCCGCTCCGGCCTCACCGACGCCGTGCTCGCGTCCACCGTGTCCCTCGCCGACGCCGAGGCCGCCGTGCTCGACCTCGTGAAGGCCCACGTGCCCGAGCCGCGCGCGGTGCCGTTGTGCGGCAACTCCATCGCGACCGACCGGACGTTCCTCGTCCGCCACATGCCGACGCTCGACGCGTGGCTGCACTACCGGATGATCGACGTGTCGTCGGTCAAGGAGCTCGCCCGCCGCTGGTACCCCAAGGCGTACCAGAAGGCGCCCGCCAAGGCCGGCGGCCACCGCGCGCTCGCCGACATCCAGGAGTCCGTCGCCGAGCTGCGCTGGTACCGCTCCACGATCTTCGTGCCGGCGGGCGGCGAACGCGTTAGCGAGGAGCCTCCAGCACCCGTAGACTGAGACCGCACGTGGTGGGCGTAGCTCAGCTGGTAGAGCACCGGGTTGTGGTCCCGGTTGTCGCGGGTTCGAGCCCCGTCGCTCACCCCACGAAAACCGCAGGTCAGCGGCATGATCGCTGATCTTGCACGGCTCCGCTGGTGCCCCGAAACCATGATCGTGGGGCAAACGTGGGGCAAATCTCGCAGCACCAGGCGTCAGATCGCCGCCTTCGGCGGCACCTGACGGGACCCTTCGGCACGGCTCGCCGATCGACGTCGGACGAGCTGCCGAAGATGGCACTACCGGCGGTCACCATCGTCCGCATGACCGCTCTAGGCACTCCGCTCGGGGGTGCCGCATGACCACGTGGATCGAGACGCTGCCGTCGGGCCGCTACCGCGCCCGGTACCGCGATGCCGACGGCACGCGGCACTCGCAGTCGTTCGACCGCAAGGCCGACGCGAAGGTGTTCCTGGCGTCGGTCGTGACCGACATGGCGCGCGGCGAGTGGCGCGACCCGCGCGGCGGCGCCGTGCCGTTCCGCGAGTGGGCCGACAAGTGGTTCGCCGCGCGAGTCGTCCGCGCCACGACGCAAGCCGGCGACGTCAGCCGCTACCGGGCCCACCTGCTGCCGGCGTTCGGCGACGTCGAGCTGAAGGACCTGACGCCGCTGCGGATCAAGACGTTCGTCGCGCAGATGTCCGCGATCCGCAAGCCGGCGACCGTCCGGCACGCCCACGCGCTGCTCTCGACCATCCTCAACGACGCCGTGGCCGAGGGTCTGCTGCTGACGAACCCGTGCCGGTTCAGCCGCCTGCCTCGCGCGCCGCGTTACGACGCCGTCTATCTCTCCCCCGCCGAGGTCGAGCGCCTTGTGGGCGCGATCGACCCGGCGTACCGCGACCTTGTCGTCACCGCCGTCGGGACGGGCATGCGCTGGGGCGAACTCGCGGGCTTGAAGCGGCACCGGGTCGATCTGCTCCGCCGCCGCCTGGAAGTCGCGGAGACGTTGGTGGACGTCGATGGGCACCTGTCGTTCGGCGAACCAAAGACCGCAGGCTCGCGCCGCTACATCTCGCTGCCCAAGCCGGTGATCGACGCCCTCGCGCGTCGGCTCGCCGAGTCAACGACCGAACTCGTGTTCACCTCGCCCGAGGGTGAACCGCTGCGCCGCCGCAACTTCTGGGCGCGCACCTGGCGCCCCGCTGTCGTAGCGGCCGGCCTCGACCCGATGCCGCGATTCCACGACCTCCGCCACACGCACGCCGCGATGCTCATCTCGTCCGGTGTTCCGATGAAGGCGATCCAGGAGCGCCTCGGCCACTCCTCGATCGTCATGACGATGGACCGCTACGGCCACCTGCTCGCCGACGTGGACGACGCGCTCCTGGCGGTGCTCGACCAAAGGCTTCCGGGGTGAGCCGACACGACACGCGGTGCCGCGGTTGCCGGGACTTGTCACTGCGAGTTGAGACGATCAACGTCCGCAAGCATCGGGGGACGCATTGACCGACCGACCGCACCCGTTCCGTCTGCTGATGGACGCCAACGTGTTCATCGCGGTCGAGCCGTACGCGGGTGCCACGGAGTCGAACCTCGCGCCTGGTGCGCGGCTTCTCCGTCTGGCCGCAGAGCAGGGACACCGCCTCTTCGTCCACCCCGCGGTACGAGACGACCTGCTTGCCGGAGTCGGCAAGGACGCCGAACGCGCGCAGCAACGGTTAGCCGAGCTCTCGAAGTACCCGATGCTGGCCGAGTCGCCGATCGCCAAGAGCCTTGCCGCGGCGGCGGGGCCGAGCGAGCCGGGTACGAACGACCACCGCGACTTACGCCTGCTCGCCGCGCTCGCGAGCCACGCCGTAACCCATTTGATCAGCGAGGACGGCCGCCTGCGGCGCCGAGCCGTGAAGGCGGGCCTCGGAGACGCCGTTCTGACCGTCGCCGAGGCGGTGGCCCTGCTCGAACAACTGGCGCCGACCACGTCCGACCCGCCGCCGCGGGTTCGGGTCGTGGAGGCGTACGCACTCGACGCCGACCAGCCGATCTTCGACACCATCCGCGCCGACTACACGGCTCAGGAGTTCGATCCGTGGCTCGACCGTGTGCGGGCCGACGCCGGGAACCGCACGTGTCTAGTCGTTGATCACGAGGATGCGTACGCCGGCATCGCGCTGCTGAAGCGAGAGCCAGACTGCGACTACGACCTGCCCCAGCCGGTGACGAAGATCTCGACGTTCAAGGTCGACGAGGGCTTCGCCGGGTCCAAGTACGGCGAGCTGCTGCTCAAGGCGATCTTCCAACGTGCCGCGAACGAGGGAACCGCGACGCTCTACGTCGAGGTCTTGCCGCGACACGAACTGCTGGTGCAACTGCTCGCGGACTTCGGCTTCGCGGACACGGGCTACGAGACGTCGCGCGGCGAGTTGGTTCTCGCGAAGGGCCTTCGGCCCGGCGACGACGCGGGTGAACTGAGCGACCTCGACTTCCACGTTCGCTTCGGCCCGCCCGCCCTCCGCGTCACCCGCGCCTTCGCGGTGCCGATCGAGCCGCGGTGGCACGACCAACTGTTCCCCGACGCGTCGGGGTACGCCGACGACTTCCAACTGGCGCTCGACATCGCGCCGGCGGCGCCGCTGCCGTGGGGCAACGCGCTCCGCAAGGCGTACCTGACGCAGAGCAAGATCAAGGTGTTGCAGCCTGGCGACGTCCTGCTCTTCTACCGGTCGCACGACGCGAGCGCGATCACCGCAGTCGGCGTGGTGGAGCGCACCCTGCGGTCAGCCGACCCGGATGAAATCGTCACCTTCGTTGGCCGCCGTACCGTCTACACGCCGGATGAGATAGCGGAGATGTGCGCGAGTGTCGTCCCGCCGTTGGCGATCCTCTTCCGGCAAGATCGGTTCATCGATCCGCCCTGGACGCTTGCCGAGGTGACGAACGCGGGAGTCCTTCGCAGTTGGCCGCAGTCGATCACGCAGATCAGGGAGGAGGCCATCGCATGGGTCCGGACGCGGCTCGACGGGTCGCCCTGATGTCCATCCACCCCGAGTACGCCGAAGCCATCATGCGCGGTGACAAGCACGTCGAGTTCCGGAAGCGGCGCCTGGCGCCCGACATCGACACTGTCGTGGTGTACGCGACGGCCCCGGTGCAGCGGGTGGTTGGCACGTTCGCCATCGAGCGGACCGTGGCGGGCGACCCGGATTCCGTCTGGCGCGAGGTCGGCGCCGTGGGAGGCATCTCGCGCGAGACGTTCGACAACTACTACGCGCGCTCACCGCAGGCTGTCGGGCTGGTGGTGAAGAGCGCACGGCGCTGCCGTCCCGCCCCGCTGAGTGACCTCGGCCCGAGCCTGGTGCCTCCGCAGAGCTTCGCCTACATCCCGGAGACCCTCCTTCCGACGCCAGACGACGCCAACAGCCTCGGAGACGTGTCTCCGACCGTTCGAAGCATGCTGAGGCGGTTGGCTGGCGCGCTCTCCGGACTACGTCTCCGCCGTGCTGCTAACCGGCACACGCCTCCGAGTCCGGCTCCTGGCGTTCGCGGCACCGCGCGCGGAGCCGGTTCACAGTCCGCCTAGTCACGCCGAGCCGGACGCCGATCTGACGCGCCGTGTCGCCGTCCTGGGTCCAGCGCGCTACGGCGTTAAGGATCGCTTCGGATCGGCCGCGGCCCCAGGTCCGATCGATGCTGACGACCTCGGGGCGCAGGAAGTCCTCGACGGTACGACCGGCTCCAGCTGCCGCGCCTCGCGCCGCCACCTCACGCGCTCGTCAGCGGTCATGCCGCCCGCAATGCCGTCCACCGCGTTCGTCAGCGCCCACGCCCGACACTGCCGCCGCACCGGGCAGCCGCCGCAGACCGCCAGCGCCTCGTCCGCCCGTTCCTCGTCGGAGAACACCGCTGACCGTCCCGCGCACCGCGCTCGACGCACCCATGACGAGTACGGCTCGTCACCGGCGCGCCCGCTGGTCAGCGTCCGCGCGCACACCCGCTCGTCCATCGCCGTCATACGCCGCCCCTACGCCGCGTCGATCGCGCGAGCGAGCCACCCGGCGTCGTACGTCGAGCAGGTGGAGACCACGACATGCAGACCCGCCAGGTCCTCGGCCGCGACGCCGAACGCAGCCAGCTCGCCAGCGACGATCGCGGCCCACGCCGTCACCGCGAGCGTGTCCCGTGCCGCGGAGAGCGAGTCACCGAAGGCGTAGAGGCCGGCGAGCGGGCTGCCCGCGTCGTTGACCTCGGCGCGCCAAGCGCCGGCGTTGCCGGGGTCGTCGTGGATCGCGACCGCACGCAGGACGAGATACGTCCTGCTGCTGTCTGTGGTCAGGGTCGGGTGCATCATGCGTCCTCCAAGGGGAGCGAGTCGAAGGCGGCGCAGGAGCGGCGACGTGCGGCCGTAAGGTGTGCGCCGTGCCACGGGAGATGCCGTACGAGGGCGACCCGCCGCGGGTGCGGTTCGGGCGCCAGGTACGAGAACTGCGCGAGCGCGCCGGGCTGCGACAGACCGACGTCGCGGCCGCTGCGGGCATCAGCGTTACGTACCTGTCGGACACCGAGAACGGCCGCCGGAACCCGACGCTGACCGTGATGCTCGGCCTCGCGCACGCGCTCGGCGTCAAGCCGCGCGATCTGCTCGCGCCGTTTGACGACTGATCCTGCTGCCAACATGTTTGAAGTTGTCCCATGCCCGACTACCGCTCTGAAAGACCCCTTAGAACATCTGTGGATACCGATTCCGACACCTGTGGATGACCTCGCCACCCCGCCTCCGCCGCACCCCCGCTGACCCCTCCCTCTTCTCCTCTGTCCTGACGAGGGAGTGGGACTAGGTCGGGGGTGCGAAGCAGCTCCGACCTAGTCCCACGACCGAGTCCCGCCAACCGCGAAGCCGCAGGTCAGCGGGGGTGCGGCGGAGGCTTCAAGATCGCGAAGGGGTGCCTCGCAGGGTGACCCGGACCCGGGTGACCCTGCGAGTCACCCTGCGAGGCACCCGAATATCGACTTTCGAGCCCATCCCGCCGGGTCCCCGAGACCGGCTGAGAGCGCCGCGTGCCGCGCGCTTCGCGGGCAGGCTCCAGCCTGCCCGCATCACCTGACCGGAGGGGCCGCAGGGGCCCGCGGGTCAAGACCCGGCCGAAGGCCGGCCGCGCAGCGGCGCGCAGCGGTCTTGACGCGTGGGGGGCGGCCCCGCACCCTGCGCGGCGCGCGGCGCCACACACCAAGGGCGCGGCCCGAGACGAGCACCGATCCCACGAGTTTGCTTGCCGTGGTCGAGCATTGGCCCACTGGCTGCGTGCTTGCGACGTGGCGTTATCGGCCTCAGCGGTGTCACCGCTGTACCCTCTTTCCATGGCTGCGTCATCTGGGGGCCGATCACCGGGCGCGAAGCGCGACGGGGCACATGACGATGCAGCGCTGTACCGGATCGCCTTCGACGAGGGGCGCGAGTTACTTGCTGACCAACTTGCTGAACTCAGCGCCCTCCGCGGAAGAGCGGTACAATTTCTCGCCTTTGTCGGGACCGGATCAGCCTTCCTGGTCGGCACGGCGCTCGGCGGGAAACGCGATCAACTCTTCTATTCGGTCGCCGGGATTGGAAGCACGCTCTCCGTCCTGACGGTCGTAGTGGCTGTGCATCTGTTGCTTGGCTTGACGTACACGCGATCCTCCGCGATCCCCCCAGCAGATCTTTCTTCACGCCCCAATTCTCACGCCACGACCAAGCAACATTTGGCAACCTCGGTACGGCAGCGCATACCGCGAAAGAAGATCCTTCATTGGAGCTTCCGATTCCACCCATCACCCCTCGTTAAGTGGATTGACGCTGAGGTCGGCCGACCGACTGAGACACAACTGTTGAAGGCATTGACCCTCCGCCAACAGGCGCTCTACGAAGTTAATGAAGCGGCCCTGAACTCAGTGAGGCTTCTTTACGTTACCCTCATTTCACTCGGCTCTCTTCAACTGGCACTTTGGGGCACGCTCGCCTGGCTCAGAGGGTAGTTTCACCACGCGGTAGACTCACCCGAGCCGAGTACGGGGTGAGGTGGCGTGGCCGATAGAGAGCATCCGGAGAAGCGGCGTGATCGGGCACGGCCGCCGCAGGCTGACCCGCCAGACGCTCCAGAGGCGGAGCCTCCGGACTGGGACGCTGAGCCCCCTGAACCACTCGCCCCACCTCGGCCGACCCTTTCAACGCATGGCGACTCGCGCCCTTTGAGGGAACCAAGTCTGCCTGCGCGTCCTGCGCCACGTGCCGCGCACCCGATTGAAACCGATGTGCTGATCGATGCGTTCAGAAATATGACGCTGATCGAGCTATCGGACTTTGTGAAGAAGTTCGAGGACACTTTTCGCGTCGCGGCAGCTCCGCCGCCGGTAGCAGCGCCCCTACCGGCGCGGCCTACGACCGTAAGTGGAGAGGAGACGGCTACCGGATACGAATTTGACGTAATCCTCTCTTCGCCTGGCCCAAACAAGGTTCAGGTAATCAAGACGGTTCGCGAACTAACGCAGCTCGGGCTACGAGAGGCTAAGGAGCTGGTAGACCAGTCGCCGCAACCCATCGCGAGGCGCGTGGGCCGGGCCGACGCCGATCGCATCCGGCTCGCGTTGCTCCGAGTCGGAGCGGATGTTGTGATTGAGTGACGCTGCTCGCCCGCAACAATGTTTGCGACCAGCCGCGGTCAGGCACGATGCCACTACCCCTGCGGGGGCAGCAGCGAGGTGAACCAGACGCCTTACGTCGTCGTGCTGACCTCAGCCCTAAGGTCGCTGGCACCACGACTGGACCTGCCGTAGCGCTTAATCCTCCTTCGAATCTCGCGCCAGTCCGTGGTCGAACGAATGAAGTCACGACCGAATCCGCGACACCGGCCAGTTCGACAGGGCCTACGTGTCGGCCTCACCTGGCGCAAATCCCTGTCGCCGAAGGGCGGCTGCAACGCCAGCGCGCAAGTCTCGGATCGCGCGACGTCGCGCCTCTGAAACCCAAGCTTCCAGACGGAGCGTTGCAGAGGTCGTGACAGCAGGATGTAGGTCGTCCGTACGCAGCAGCAACGGCTCGGCCTGGGCACGGTTCGCGTCGATGACGATGAACGCGAAGCGCTCACTGACGTCATCAGCCACCCCAACAATGGGCGTGACTTGAGACTGCAACTTCACAGGCTCCTCGCACCAGAACGTGAACGAGAATCCGCCGCCCTGGCTAAGCGTGTGGTACGGACGGCCGAAGCTGCACTCGAACTTGCCATGCTTCGGCTCCACGAACGCGCGAAGGTCAGGGACCGCCACTTCCGCGGTCGCGTCGGACATCGCGCGCTGCAACTCTGCAGTGAGACGCTGCCCGCAAGCCTCGACCTCCGCGTAACTGAGGCCATCATGCGCGCGAAACAGCGCCTGCAGACTCTCCTGCTCCGCTTGCGGCGGTTGCTCAGCTTCTCGAAGGCGAGCGGCTACAAGCCCCATCGTGTCAAGCGCCCGATCCTCTATAAAGCGGACGAACGCCTGCGGATCGCCGTTGTCCGCGTCGTGCAGTGCCGCCCTATACCGCTCCTGCTGGTCGGAGTACACGACGAGGGGGATGCCGGCGGCGCCGTACAAGAAGGCCGATGCGAGAGCCCTTGCGACACGACCATTACCGTCCGCGAACGGGTGGATCGCCGTAAACGCGTGGTGCGCGTATGCGGCCTGCACCACCGGGCTGAGTGCGGCAAACTCGGGCGACCTGATGAGCGCAACCAGGCGCGCCATCTCGGCAGGCACGTCGTCCGGCGGGCAGTAGTAGTGCCACCGTCCGTCCGCCGTCACGACGTGATTCGCGAACGTCTTGTACTCGCCGTGCCGCAGTGGGTGCTCCTGCCACCCCACAGACGTCTTGACGCGGTAGGTGGTCTGGGTCCGGCAGGTGACGGCGTGAAGATCCCGGAGCGCCGCCTCTGTGATCGGGCGGTCCTCTGCTACGAGCGCCCGAACGTGTTCTAGCGCTTCGAGTT
Organism: Mycobacteriales bacterium; assembly: GCA_036382875.1. GTDB lineage: Bacteria > Actinomycetota > Actinomycetes > BP-191 > BP-191 > BP-191. The sequence continues at coordinate 88,231 of DASVPJ010000041.1, read as the reverse complement.
GCGCCTCGAAGTGCCCTCGCACTTCCGGTCCGATTTCATCCAGGACCTCCTCCCACATGGCGCCCTGGAGCGCGACAGTTTGCGTGATGCCCCGACTCGTCGCGTAGAGACCCTCGATCGCCCCCGTCTCGAGCGCCGCCGAACGCAACGCCACGTCGAGCGCCCGGCGCAGCGACTCAGGACTGGCGGCGGCGCGCCGCTCGTCTAGGGCACCGAAGAACTGAACCCACACGTCCGACTCGGGCTGGTCTGGCCATGCGTCGGGGTCTGCGATCGGTTGGTAGCCGTCCTCGGGGGTCACGCTCCAACACTAGAGCGGCCACCGCCGCCACGCTTCGGGATGTCAACGCCTAGGCGTCGAGGCACGCCCCCGGGGCAGGATGGGGCGCATGACGACCGTCAGCGATGCTCAACTTGTTCTAGGGGCCATAACCGCATACGCAAACCCCGGTGGCCCGCCGCGTCCCGACGAAGCACTCTCGATGTTGTCGCGGGTTGCGAACGACGCCGAAGCGCTCGTGCTGGCCGTGGGGGTAGCTGCGTGGCTGATCCAGAAGCACCCCAACCCCACCGCTGCACTTCAAGAGGTCGCACTTCAGATCGCTCGGCAGGAAGAGCACTAGGCCCGCCACGTGGGGCAAACGTGGGGCAAAACTCCCTGACACTGGCATCCACAGGCCAGCAGTAGAGGTAGCCACATAGCCTCTGACTTGGGAAAATGCTCACGTACACCGTCCGCCTAGGGGCGTTCAGCAGCCTTGTGGTCCCGGTTGTCGCGGGTTCGAGCCCCGTCGCTCACCCCACGAAAACCACAGGTCAGCGGCATGATCGCTGACCTCGCTAGGCTTCTGACGTCCCGCGAAACCAAGATCGTGCACTCGCAGTCGTTCGACCGCACGGCCGACGTGAAGGCGTTCCTCGCGTCGGTGGTGACCGACATGGCGCGCGGCGAGTGGCGCGACCCGCGTGGCGGCGCCGTGCCGTTCCGCGAGTGGGCAGACCAGTGGTTCGCTGCGCGGTCGTCCCGCGTCACTACGCAAGCCGGCGACGTCGGCCGCTACCGGACGCACCTGCTGCCCCGCGTTCGGCAATGTCGACCTGAAGGACCTCACGCCGTTGCGGATCAAGACGTTCGTCGCTCAGCTCTCTGCCGAGCGCAAGCCCGCGACCGTCCGGCACGTCCAGCGCGGCTCTCGACCATCCTAACGACGCCGTACTCGAGGGTCTGCTGCTGACGAACCCATGCCGGTTCAGCCGCCTGCCGGGCGCGCCGCGTTACGAAGCCGTCTACCTCTTCCCCGCCGAGGTCGAGCGCCTGGTCGACGCGATCGACCCGGCGTACCGGGATCTGGTGATCGTCGCCATTGGCACCGGCCTGCGGTGGGGTGAACTCGCTGGCCTCAAGCGGCAGCGCGTCGACCTACTCCGGCGGCGGATCGAGGTCGCCGAGACGCTGGTCGGCGTGGATGGGCACCTGTCCTTCGGCGAGCCCAAGACGGCCGGTTCGCATCGCTACGTATCACTGCCGACCGGTGATCGACGCTTGTCGCGACGCCTCGCGAGTCCCGCAGCGAACTCGTCTTTACCTCGCCCCCGAGGGCGAGCCGCTGCGGCGGCGGAACTTCTCGGCTCGGACCTGGCGCCCGGCTGTCGTCGCGGCCGGACTCGACCCGATGCCGCGCTTCCACGATCAACGCCACACGCACGCCGCGATGCTCATCACGGCAGGCGTGCCCATGAAGGCGATCCAGGAACGCCTTTTGGGACTAGGTCGGGGGCCCGAAACGGTTCCGACCTATCCCACGACCGAGTGCCCCGCGACGCAAAGCCGTGGCAAAACGCGATGTGAACCGCCCCGGGTCTGATGTTGGCTCCGGGCCCAGCCCGTCTCGCAGAACGCCCATTAGGAGAAGTTGTACTTCGGCGGAAAGATCACGATGCCACGTCGGGCAAGACCGTTCGGCGCGCCTGAGACATCCGCGGATTCGCCCGGTCAGCACTGCGCGGGAAAGGGCGGTACCCATATGGGTACCGCCCCTTCGGACGCCGGCCGCGGTATGAAGTTGTCTTACGCCGCGCACCTGATCTGCGACAGGTAGTCATGGCGACGGTGACCGACGCGGCAACGCTCGAGATCAACGAGCGTGCCGTCGACCGGACGGTACCTGGTCTGATCCATCAAAAGGACCTCGCAGTCGTTCGCCACGGTGGGCGAGGTGATCGGCTCGACGTATCCGAAGGAGACGAGGTTGCTTTCAACCGCTTGCCGATGTGCGCTCGGGTCGCTCATCGGGGCGTGGCAGGTGTACGACATCGGCAAGCTGCCCGAAACCGCTCGTACGAGCAGACGTACCACTCGCACGTTTGCGGGTGAGTGAGACATGGTCCGTGACCTCTTCAGTAGTTACGACGACGGAGTTGCTGTGTGAACTGCGAGCATCGATGCGCTTGGCTCGCTCCCTGCGGTACCACTTCACCGCGTTGTTCTCGTCGCAGGCGATGATGACGAGCCGAGAGCTATCGGCCGTGACCAGCTGACCAAGGATATGGTGAATAAGATCACCATATCTGATCACGTCTCCTACAAATCTAATGCCCTTCTGGCCATCGAATCCCCGGTAGTACCCGTTGAGCTCGTCCTGGTTGATCGCGGCGACGATTCCCCAGTCCTCGCCCTCGAGAAGTACATCGTTTCCTTCACGTCGGATGGTAATCGGTTGAACATCGAACCCTCCTCCTTCTTCGGCTCCGTCGATGACGAAGTAACGTTCACCATATAGTTGGTCGTATTTCTCCGGCGGTTCTGCTCCCGTAGGCGTACGCCACCTTCCTCCTTCGTCGGAACCCGACGACTCGAGGAGCCCAAACAGCGGAAGCTGGTCGGGGTCTCCCTGTCTCTTCTTGGGCTGGTTCAGGGTCACCCTGACAAGGTCTGTCGGGCGGCTCCGGGTCCGGAACGAGATCTCGCCCTTGTGGGCGAGGCGCTCTTGCTGCCGAGCGTCAGCGAGGGCGATGTCGAGGGTCGCGATCGCCGCCCGCACCTCCCTCTGGTGCTCGGCGGTCTGCGCCTGCACAGCCGTCCGGAAATCCTCGGTCTCGCAGAGAGCCCTGAGCTTGGTCAGCCTCGCCACGCCCACCGACACCTGGGCGCCCAGCAAGTGGTTCAGCCCGCTGTGGCTGGCGAAGTCCAGCAACCTCGTTGCGATCTTTTTCTTCGGCCAGAGCGAGTGCGCTGCCTGTGTCTCGACGATCAGTGTGATGGCACGGCGAAGCTGGTCGTCGATGTGGTGCAGGTACTCGGGATCTGCTTTACCCATGTCCGATCCTCCGTGGCGGCGGAGCATTTCAGAAGAATGGGCGCCCGGCAAGCGCCGCTTGGGTGGGCTGACGGTTCGCAGAACTGTTTGACGGTCCGTCAATCGAACTGTCAGCGCAACGGTTCATGAACAGTCAGCCAGACCGACTGACGATTCGATCGAATAACCGTCGCCCCAAAAGATGGGCGATCCGTCTGCCCAACGAATGTGATCCGCGACATCGTAGATACGTCGCTTGCAGGGCGAATACTATATTCCACAATGCGCGTCCTCGGGGAAACTCCACGACGGGCGGCCTCGGCCGCCCGCTGGGTCAGGTACCGCGCGACCAACCCCGCTGCCCGCCTTCCCCCGCCCGTGCCGATCTGCACCAATCTGACCGGCTTCGTGCTCAATGCACCACATGGTGCCGCAACGGAGCCGACCGATCTAGCCCCAGGCTCCACCCGAACCCACGACCGGGAAGGAGATCCACTCAGATGACGCAGCCCCGAGTGAACCCGCGTGAGCGCCAGAGCAGCCAGCAACCGCCAAGTCGTGCACAGGGGACACAGCACATCCCCGCACGGGCCGCGCCCACCGCGGTTGGGGCCCTGTGGCGCTTCGCGCTGGACGAGCTGCCGAAGCTCAACAGGGACGTACGTGACGGGCTCACGCGGACCGAGGTCCTCCTGGGCCGCGCGCGGCTCGTGCTGATGCACGTCGAGACCGTGATGCCTTTCCTTGAGGCCGCCGACCGCGAGGCGTTGTTCCTGCCACTGGGGTTCATCGCGGCGTCGGCGGAACGGCACTGGCAGGTTGCGGGGCACCAGCCCGGCGAGGTCTACACCCAGCTGCCCGGCCTCGAAGCGGCGCTCGTGACGGCGGCGGGGACCGGCCGGGTGCCGTACCTCACGGCGTACGACCTCTGGCTGGACAACACGGTCCCGCGCGTGGTCTTCCTGGACGACTCGGCGCACGAGTACTTCTACGAGAGCGTGGGCACGCAGAACACGCTGCACACCTGGGCTAACCACTCCCTGGGGACCGTCGTCACCGGGGAGGCCGTACCCGGTACGCCTCAGTGCCTGGTGATGATGCAGATGGCCGCGTCCGCGATGACCCTGTCGCGCCTGCTCTACCAACGAATGACGAACGGCATCTCGCCGCAGGGGTTCACGGAGTTCCGTAGTTGGTTGCCGCCCACCGTCGTGGGCGGGGTGAGGTACCCGGGGCCGAACGCGGCCTGGCTGCACGAGATGGTGCGTACCGACCTGCTCTTCGGGACCGCGGACGACGCCTACCCGCGCGACACGGTGCGGCCGACCCTGCACCTCTTCTCCGCGGAGGGGCAGCGTGTGCTGGCGGACGACCTATGGGCCTCGCAGACTGTGGTCGACGTCTTCGCGACCGCTCTCGGATTTCCGGACGCGCACGCCCTCGCGGCCGCCCCTGACGAGCAGGTCGCCGAAGCCGTCGGCGACGCGTCGCGGATCACGCGCGAGACGTTGGAGGCGCTGGTCGCAACCTGGAAGGGCATCGTCGGCGCGTCCGCTGCCCACTGGGCGCAGATCCAGCGCTGCCTGATCCGCCACGTCTTCACCGCCGAGGAGCTCGCGGCGATGACGGTCAAGCCCTCCGCGGGCACCGGCGGGCACAGCCACGCGGACACCTGGGCGATCCACGTGATGCGGAAGAACTGCCCGCCCGTCCTCAAGATCGCCGCCGCGCTGCAGAGCAGGGGTTAGCGGAAACTGGGCCCACATCGACGAGTTCGGCCCATTCGTCCGTAGCCGTCGGCGGTGAGATCGACAAACTCCAAGTCGCCTCGGCTACCGACCGGAGGAACAACGCCTCGACTGTGGCGCCGGCCTCCCGAACTCGTCCCCGCTCGGCGCTCACTCCACATATCAACGACCGGACGCGACGTTGAGCAGCGAGCGACGCGCGTTGTCACGGACCCGCTCTCCGACGCTTTAGGCGATCTTGAACGTGGGGCCGACTGGGGCAAGACCCGCTGATACTGGCATCCACAGGCCAGCAGCAGAGGTGGCCAGATGGACGCTGATCTGCGAAAATACGCGATTACACCACCCACTCAGGGGCGTTCAGCAGCCTTGTGTCCCGGTTGTCGCGGGTTCGAGCCCCATCGCTCACCCCACGAAACAGCGCGAAGGGCCCACCGGCACGGCGTGGTGGGCCCTCCTGTCAGCCGGGAACGACTCGCGGCCTCAGTTGATCGGCTCGTCGAGCTTCGGCAGGTTGACGCAGCGCTCGGCGACGTAGGCCTGGCAGAACATCTCGTGCCGCGGGCTGTAGCAGAACACGTCCTCCCAGTCCTCGCAGGTGCGCCAGACCGGGCGGGCGGCGGCGGGTCCGGCGGTCGCGGCGAGGCCGGCGACGAGGGCGGCGGCGGCGAGCGTGCGAAGCATGGGTCACTCCTCCGGGGGTGGGTCGTCCGATCTGCGGAGGATGGGCCCGGGCGCCGCGGCGATCTTCGTCGGAAGCGGAGAACCGTCAGTCGGCCAGCGCCTTGGCTACCGCGCGTCACTCCGACGCTGGGTCCACGCCAGGGCGTCGTCCGGCTCGGCGAGGCTGAGCTGCACCCACCTCGTGCCGACCGGCGCGGGGCGGGTACCGAGGCGGTCGAACACCGCGAGCATCGCGACGACGCCGTCCTTCTCGGCCACCACCTCATGGCCTGATGTCGTGGGCGACCCGTGGAGGTCGAGCGGACGGTCGGACCAGACCGACCACCCGTCAGCGGACAATCCGTCGACCACATGGCGGGCGACGCCCGTGGTGTCTCCGGGCGCGGTCGCCGTCGCGGTGACGTAACGCACGGACTTCGACTCGGTGACCGTCGGCGGGTCTGTGACATCCACGCCGAGCCACGCCAGCAGGCGCCCGGCGCGCCGGACCTGCTCGTCCAGCGACACCCGGGGTTCGTCCCGGCAGGACGTGGCGGCGAGCGCCGTCGCGGCCGCGAGGACCGCGACGGCGCACCGCCGACCAGTTCGTGTCACGGCCTGAGGCCCGCCTCCGCCGCGGCGGTCGAGCAGTCGAGCTTGCGCCCGCCACGCCGCGCCTCGCACGTGGCGGCGAGGACGGTCAGCGAGCCCTGCGTGTCCAACGTCGTCTCCACGAGCGTGATGGTGCCGCTGTGCTCCGATGCGAGCACGTGAACGGGCGCCTCACGTCCGGTCGCGAGCAACGTGGAGTCCACGAACGTGATCGTGCCACCGGTGTTCGTGCCGTTGCGGGTACCGGCGACCCGCACGCCGATCCCGCGGGCAGTGGTGACCTGCGTGGCCTCGGCGTTGATGCTGTCGTCCGGGTCGTTGAGCTCGACGAGCAGCGCGGCCGCGTTGACGGTGACGCGCTGGAGCTCCACGCGATTCGCCGACGCCGCCGTCTCGCGGTCGTGGATGTTCAGGACACCGCCGCCGATGCGGACGTTGTTCAGCCAGACGTCGGCACCCTTCTCCAGGTGCAGGATGCAGTCCGGCAGCGTGACGCTCGTGTTCGCGTCGCGCAGCTCACGGTCCACGATCGCGACACCCGGACTGCTGCCGCTCGCGCGGCAGGCCTTCGCCACGTCGGCCAACGTCATGGTCGCCGCCGCCGTGGCGGCGACCGGCGACGGTGCGGCGGCCGTGATCTGGTCGGTCTGCCGCGCCTCACCGCAGCCCGCGAGGACAAACGCCCCCGCGAGGGCGGCGACGACGCAGCGCGAAGTCAGTGCTCGCTTCATGACACCACCTCGAGAATCGCCTCGGCCTGGGCCGCCGTGCCGTCGGAGTTGGGGTGCGGGTCGAACCGCTTCTGGATCTCCTTCAGCGTGTTGTCGGTGTTCACGGGCGGCCAGCCGAGGTCGAAGTCGACCGCGGTGAGCGCGCCGATGGTCTCGCAGTCGGTGCCGAAGACGTAGCTGTCGTTGGCGCCGGCACCGTGCCCCTCGAACGGCGCCTTGAAGTCCGCCGTCTTGAAGCCGTGCACCCAGGCACGTCTCACCAGCTCGTCGTTGATCGCGCTCGTGATGATGTCGCCGATCGAGTGGATGAGGCTGCACGACCGGTCGGGCAGGAAGCGCACGGCCTTGTGGTCGTTGTACGGGTTGTAGTACTCGGTTATGACGACGTCCGCGCCGTTCCCCCGCGCGGTGTCGAGCGCGTCGAACATCGCGTCGAGGTCCGCGGAGAGCGCGGGCGCGGTCGCACGCTGGCGCGCCGCCTCGACACATCGACCCTCCGCCAGCACGACGCTGACGTACGTCTTCCCGAGGAAGCTCTTCTGCTTGAGCCCGACGCAGCTACCGAGCCAGAACTTGATGTCGGAGAACTTCATGTCGTTCGCGCCGAGCGAGACCGTCACGAGTTCGGTCGCCTTCTGCGCCGTCGTGAGCTGCGGTTCCCACGACCCCTCGGTGTTGGCCCCGCGCCGGAACGCCTCGACCGCCTCGGTCGTGGTGTAGCCCCAGATGCCCTTGCGCGCGAGGGCGTCGAAGCGCGGGTTCGCCGCCGCGATGCGGTCGGGGTAGGGCATCGCCGGCGGATCGCCGACGCAGCCGTACGGCGAGGTCACCCGGTTCTCCTTGCACGTGGGCACCGAGAAGCCGGTCGTGGTCGAGTCGCCGACCGCGACGTACTCGATGTCACCGCCGCCGCCACCGCTCGACGGCGTCCACGTGACCGTGGCGCCTTCGACGTCGAGAGCGGCGAACATGAAGTTGTCGTCGGCGGACGGGTTGACGGTCGTCAGTTCCAGCAGCGCGGCGCTGGTCGAGGTGACGAACGACGTCAGGTCGTAGAGCTCGTCGTCGCAGCGCGGGCAGCCGAAGTCGGTACCACGCGCGAACGGGTCCGCGGGGTTCGCCGGCGAGTCGTCCAAGCCGCCGACCGTGACGAGCGCGCCGTTGGTGCCGACGCCGTCGTCCTGGCCGCCTGCGGACGACGTGAGCCGCACACCGTTCACGTCGACGACCGAGTCCTGGATCGTCGGCTGGTACCCGAACGTCACACCGATGCCGAGATGCGCCCGCACATCCGTCAACGGCACCTCGGGGAGCCGGACGAGCCGGATGCGGTCGCCGGTCACCTGCTGCGCGCCGTACGCCAGTACGACGGCTCGGTCGCGCACCGCGGTGGGGTCGTTGAAGACGACCGCGAGAATGCCGCCGTCGATGAGGTTCGTCACCGATCCCTCGGCGACGCGGACGTCCACCCGGCCCGCCGGCGCGGCGTCGAGCTTCGGCTTGACCATGGACGTGACGTCGGACCACACGTTGACCGACGAGATGCCGTTGGACATCGTGCGGCTGCCGTCCCAGAAGACCGGCTGTCCGTCGAGGGTCACGTCGCCGTCCTGCGGCGTGTACCCGGTGAAGCCGGTCGAGGCCGCGGCGAAGAACGCGCTGCGGACGGTGCCGCCCAATGGCTTCTGCACCTGGACGAAGGCTCCGAAGTAGTCGTTCGACCCGACGGCGTCGACCGAGAGGCTGATCCGTCCTGAGTCCGCGAACAACGGCGCGACCGGTTCCGGTGCCGACGCCGCGGCGAACGACATCGCGCGGAACGCCGGTGCCGTACCTGGTTCCTCGGTGTCGGACTCCGCGCCGGCGACGGCCGTCGAGCCCGCCAACGAGAGAATCACGGCACCCGCTACGACATGACGTCGTCTCATGCTGTCCCCCTTCTCGTGCCAAGGCGGGCGACGCTAACAGCGCACTTCCGCGCCCCGTGAGGGAATGCGACGGTGGGAGGTGACGGGTAACCCAGCACCGCACCGATCGGACAGAAGGACCCTGAGGGAGTCCCGCGCCATCGTGTTCGACGCCTCGCGGCGACGCTGCTCACCGGGTACGACCGCGACCGCGGTCCGGCGGCGGCGCCCATGACGCCCGTGTCCGTCGCCACCTCCCGTATGGGTGCGGGTGCCGCCGTTGCCGCGGGCGGTCCTCGACGCGGTCGCGGCCGAGCTCCGGCAGCCCTACCTCCGCGACGTCCTCGGCGTCGACGGCGATGTCGCGGTACGCCGCGTGCGCATGGCGCGGGACCCGACGTCGCCGGGCGGGGCCGGGTGACTGCGCTCGTCCTCGACGTGACGGCGGGGGCACGTCGACGCTGGGGCTCGCGGTGCGTACGACCGGGTCGGGCGTGACCGTCGAGGATGGGTCCGGGCTCAAACCACCGACCAGCGCGTACGTGCTGCCGCCGTACGACGTCGCCTGCGCCCGGGCGCCCGTGCGGATCGGGATCGGCACTGGCGCTCCCCTACGCGTTCACGTACGGCGCCACGAAGAGCGGGCGACGTCGGTGCGCGAGGTGCGGACGGCGGCCGGGCGGGAACAGGAGCCGCGCTCGCCGGTCCACGACGGCGTGTTCGTCCTGGGCGGCGCCGGCTGGTGCTGTCCGACGCGTCCGTCCGGTCCTCACGGTGGAGCTGGACGTCGGGCCGTTCGACTGACCCACTCCGCCACCGTAGAGGGCGACACAGCCGTGACGTCGCGCGGCGCGGCGGGGTCGTACTGGTGCCCCCACGCCGCCGCGACCGCGACGCAGCCGGCGCGCCGGGCGCACTCGAGGTCGAGCGGCGAGTCGCCGACGTACGCCGTGCGCGCCGGGTCAGCGCCGAGGCGCGCGCACACGTGGAGCAGCCCGTCGGGGAACGGCTTCGGCCGCGGCACGTCGTCGCCGCCGAGGACGAGCGCGAACGCCATGCGCAGGCCGGCGGCACCGAGCAGCAGCTCGGCCGCCGCGGTGCTCGCGCCGGTGAACACCGCCATCGGCAACGCCGCGCCGACCGCCGCGAGGGCTGCGGGCACGCCGTCGTGGACGCGCACACTCGCGGCGCGCCGGGCGAGCGAGTCGAGGTAGGCGGCGAGGTCTTCGCCGGTGCAGTCGCGGCCGAGCAGCGCGGTGAGCAACGCCGCCGGCGGGCCGAGCGCGTACGCCGCCACGACCGCCTCGCTCGTCGGCCGCGGCGCGCCGCCGGCGACGATCGCGTCGGCGTACGCGCCGGTGACGGCGTCGACGCTGTCGACCAGGGTGCCGTCCATGTCCCAGACGACGGCCTCGACGCGCGGCATGCGCCGGGTCTACCACGGCACGCCGCTGCGGTGGCGCAAGGCCCCACGACGGCTGACCGGCGAGGAGGCGCGGCGGATCGCGGTCCGCGCGCTCAGCGGCCAGCCGTCGCCGACCGAGGCGGGCATCGTGATGCTGAAGCCGACCGCCCGACGCGTGGCTCGGGCTCGACGGCGTCGACGCCCCGTAGCCGAGTTCACGGAACCGCGTACAACGCCGCGCGGTCGCGGGACGATGCCCGGACCGCGACGGGACGCCGCGGAAGGGGGTGACCGGCGTGATCCGAACGAGCCCTGGCCGGCCGGCCCTCAGGCCGACCACGAGAGGGGCTACGGACCATGACCGCACGGGACGACGGACGGACGGCTGACGAGAGGCGGGACGGCGGGCTCTCCCGACGGAGGGTGCTCGGGCTCGGCGGCGCGGCGGGCGTGGGACTCGCGTCCGCGCTCGTCCGCGCGGAGCCGGCGAGCGCGCTGACGAGCAGCTCGTTCCTCTACAACGTGAAGGACGCGCCGTACCTGGCCGTCGGCGACGGCGTCGCCGACGACACCACGGCGATCAACAACGCGCTCGCCGCCGCGGGCACGGCGGGCGGTGGCATCGTGTACCTGCCGCCGGGCACCTACAAGATCACCAACGTGCTCAACGTCCCCGGCGGCGTGTGGTTCCAGGGCGTCGGCTTCGTGCCGAACGAGGGTGCGGTGCCGACCGGCTCGGTGCTGTGGGGCACGAACAGCGCGGCCTCGATGGTCCGGATGAACGGCCGCGGCGCGCACATCTCCGACATCGCGTTCCGGCAGACGCAGAACCTCGCCGCGCCGACGGCGTACCAGCCGGCGATCAACGTCGCCGCCAACGACGCGACGATCGAGCGGGTGTTCCTCTACAACGTCTACGACGGCATCTTCCTGACGCCGCCCGGCGGCCTGGGGCTCGGCCGCATGGTGGTGCGGCACGTGACCGGGCAGCCGTTGCACTACGGGATCCGCGTCAACGGCGCGACCGACGTGGTCAAGGTCAGCGACGTCCACTTCTGGCCCTACGCCGGCACGTCCACGTGGACCCAGGCCAACGGCATCGGCATCCTCAGCGAGCGCAACGACAACCCGCACTTCGCCAACGTCTTCTGCTTCGGCTACGGCATCGGCATGAAGCTCGCCGCCGGAGCGACCGGGCCGACGCTGCGGCTGCGGCTGTCGAACGGCGACTTCGACCTGTGCGGCACCGGCCTCGTGATGGAGGGCGGCTCCACGGCGCAGGTGACGAACTTCACGATGTCCAGCGGCTCGGCGGGCGTGAACATCAGCGGCAACTCCGTCCTGCAGCTCGCGAACTGCCGCGTCAGCTCGGTCAGCACCAACGGCATCCGGGTCGCGACGGGCTCGCAGCTCTACGTCGACACCGTGATCGTCGAGGGCTGGAACACCAGCGGGCTCGGCTTCCCCGGCATCGAGAACGTCGGCGGCGGCGCGTTCTCCGTGGTGGTCGGCCGGACGCGGGCGTTCGGCGCGGGCGGCGGCGCGCCGACCGTGTCCGCCGGCGTGACCCTCGACGCCTGACCCGGGGAACGGGGACGTTGCGCACGCTCGCCGACGTGGGCCGGCTGCTCGCGGGGACGCCGCCCGGCCGGCTCGTCGTGTGGAGCGGCGCGGGCGTCTCCTACGGCGCGCCCACGAACCTCCCGCTGGGCAACGCCCTCACGGAGCGGGCGCTGTCGCGGCTGTACCCCGCCGGCACGCTCGCGGCCGTGCGCCGTCTGTACGAGGCGTTCGGCCGCGAGCTGCCGCGGCTGGAGACGGTGCTGGGCGTGGCGGCGGCGGACGACGTGCACGGCCTCGGCGCGTTCGAGGTCCTCGAACCGATGCGCGACGCCGAGCCGAACGACCTGCACCGGGCGCTGGCGGCGCACGTCGCGGCGGGCGGGCGGCACGTGACGGCGAACTTCGACCTCTGCCTCGAAGCGGCGCTGGGCGGTGTGAGCGACCGGGTGCTCCACGTCCACGGCCGGCTCGACGACCTGGCGGCCGTGCGGCACGGCGCGTCGGTCATGCTGCTCGACCGCGGGCTGCCCGACGCGGTGCGGGCGACGCTGACCGATTGGCTGGACGCGGCGGACGTGGTGGTGTTCGCCGGCTACAGCGGCTCGGACTACTTCGACGTGGACCCGTTCCTGCGGGAGTGGGCGGCGGCCCGCGACGTGTCGGGGAAGACGTTCGTGTGGACCGAGCACCGCGACCGCGGCGAGGAGGTCCGGACGGGCGCGGACGTGCGGCGGCACCAGCTCGCCGCGTTCGCCGCGCGGGCGGGGCGGCCGTCCAGGTGCTCGCGCCGACGGCCGACGTCGTGGCGACGTTCGCGCCGCGGCCCGCGGCCCGGGCGGGCACGCGGCCGGTGCCGCCGGTGCCGGTGCCGCCGTTGCCGCGCGCGGCGAGCGACCCGGCGCGGCTCGCGCTGGCGGCGTTGCGGCTCTACGAGCACCTCGGCGCCACGGCCCTCGTCAAGGAAGCGGTGCGCGGCGCCGACCTGCCGCCCGCGGAGGCGCACCGCGTCGCGGCGGACGTGGCGTGGGCCGAGGGGCGCTACCGCCACGCGCGGCGGCACTACCGCAGGGCGCTCGCCGGCGACGACCCGGCGACGCGGCTGCGGCGGCGCGAACGGGTCGCGGCGACGCACTGGGTGCAGGGCCGGCTGGTGCTCGCGGCGGCGCTGCTCGGCCGGGCGATCCGCGCGGCCCGGCGGGACGGCGTGGACCCCGCGCCGGCGGCGGACACGCTGCTCAACGTCGTCCGCCACCTGCGCCGCTCGCCGGAGACGCGGTGGCTGCCGCTCGACCGCGTCGAACGCCGGGCGCTCGCCCTGCTGCCGCCCGCGGGTGAGCGCCGGGGGACGCACCTCGACGTGCGCTTCGCGACGCTGCGCGCCGACGTGCCGGGCGCGATGAGCCAGGCCGAGCGCCTGGCCGCGCAGCAGCGCGCGGTGGAGTCGTTCGCGCAGTACGAGGCGCTGGAGGGGGTGCTGAACTTCGAGCACGGCCGGCTGCGCCGGCGCATCGAGGCGGGCGAGCGGGTGGACCCGGAGGAGGTCAGGCGGCAGCGCCGGCGGGCCGAGGCGCTCGGCCGGACCGAGTCGGCCTGGAAGACCGTGCTGCTGCCCGGGACCGCGGGCGTGTACGGCACCCGCGAGGCGCTGCGCGCGGCACTACGCCTCCAGGTCACCCCGTGGCAGCGGCTGCGGTTCCTCGCCCGCCACTGGGGCCGCTGACGGCTCCCAGCGATCGCCCCACGACACCTTCCGCGCGGCGCGGTAGACGCCGCCCTCCCGCTTGCCGACGAGGCGGCGTTCGGCGCGGCCGTCCGCGACGCAGAGCTCCAGCGACACGAGCCCCTTGCGGGTCTGCGGGTGGCGCAGCACGCGCGCCTCCGGCCAGTCCGGCGAGCCGGCGCGGACGGCGGCGACGAACGAGTACTTCTCGTCCTCCCAGCCGAGCCGCGCGTCCTTGAGGCGGCGGTGCAGCGCGGAGCGTTCGACGCGGGCGGCGAAGTGGCACCAGTCGCGGGTGCCGGCGAGCGGGCACTCCGCCTCGTGCGGGCACGGCGCGACGAGGCGCCAGCCGGCCTCCACCAGCGCGCGGCGCGCGGCCACCACGCGCGCGTAGCCCGGCGGCGTCCCGGGCTCGACCAGCAGCACCGCACCGGCCCGGTCGACCACCGCCGCCACGAACGCCGCCCGCGTCGCCTCCGGCACCTCGCCGAGGACGTACGCGCACACCACCAGGTCGGCGGGCGGCAGGTCCACGGCGCCCGCCATGCGCCACGACCGCCACTCCGCACGCGGCAGGCCGAGCGCGCGGCCGACCCGCATCGCCGGCTCCGACTGCTCGAGCAGCGTCAGCGTCGCCGCGGGGAACGCGTCCGCCACCGCCCACGACGCCGCGCCCGTGCCCGCGCCCGCGTCGACCACCGACGCCGGCGCCCAGCCGGGCAGCGCGGTGGCCGTCTGGTGCAGCGCGGCGCGGACGGCGACGTAGGTGGCGGGCATCCGGTACGCCGCGTACGCCGCGACCTCGCGGTCCGAGCCGAGCAGCACGCGGTCGGGGACCTCGGCCGACCGGTACGCCGTCATCAGGTCGTCGACCGCGCCGCCGAGCGAGGCCGCGCGCGTGCCGGTGAGGTACGCGTCGATCGCGGCGCGCAGACGCTCGGCGGTCACCGGGGCAGCGTAGGCGACGCCTTGCCGGCGCGGCCGTACGCGGGTGGGAGGATCGGCGCACCCCCTACGAAAGGACCCCTCGTGAGGCTGAACCTCAAGAAGGAGACCCTCGCCGAGCTCACCGACGGCGAGCTGCAGGACGTGGTCGGCGCGTCGTTCCGGACGAAGTACGAGTGCACCGAGAGCTACCAGGTGTGCAACCCGCTGTCGGTCGACATCTGCTTCCACACCCGCTAGGTCAGCGCGGCGCGAGCGGCAGGCGCACGGTGAACGTCGCGCCGCCGCCCGGCGTCCCCGTCACCCCGACCGAGCCGCCGTGCGCGGCGGTCAGCGCGGCGACGATCGCCAGGCCGAGGCCGGTGCCGCCCTCGGCGTGCGTCCGCGCGCGGTCGGCGCGGTAGAAGCGCTCGAACACCCGCTCCGCGTCGTCCGGCGACAGCCCGGGACCGTGGTCGACCACGTCGGCCAGGGCCTCGGCGCCGTCGGTCCGCAGCCGCACCTCGACCGGCGTGCCGGGCGGCGTGTGCTTGACGGCGTTGGCGACGAGGTTGGAGAGCACCTGGCGCAGCCGCGGCTCGTCGCCGCGCACCTCGATCGCGCCGCTGCCGGCCGCGACGTCGAGCGTCACGTCCCGGTCCGGCGCGAGCGCGCGGGCGCCGTGCACGACGTCGGCGCCGAGCGCGACGAGGTCCACGACGTCGTCGGCGAGCGGCCGCTCCTCGTCCAGCCGGGCGAGCATCAGCAGGTCGTCCACCAGCAGGCCCATCCGGGCGCCCTCGTCCTCGATCCGGCGCATCAGCCGCGGCACCTCGCCGGGCCCGGCGGCGCCCTGCCGGTACAGCTCGGCGAACCCGCGGATCGACGTCAACGGCGTGCGCAGCTCGTGGCTCGCGTCGGCGACGAACTGGCGCATCCGGCGTTCCGAACGCCGCGCCGCCGCCTCCGAGCGCTCGCGCTCGCGGAACGCCGTCTCGATCTGCTGCAGCATGGCGTTCAGCGCCGCCGCGACGGCGCCGACCTCGGTGCGCGGGTCGGCCTCGGGCACCCGGCGGGTGAGGTCGCCGGCCGCGATCGCCGCGGCCGTGGTCTCGACCGCGGCGAGCGGGCGCAGGCTGCGGCGCACGACGTACGACCCGGCGCCGCCGAGCGCGACGACGACCGCGGCGCCGATGACGAGCTGGAGGAACACCAGCCGGTCCACCGTCGCCGTCTCGTCGCCGACGTCGCGCGCGACGGTGACGACGCCGCCGTTGGGCCGGACCACGGCGACCGCCCGCCACCGCACGTCGCCCTCGGCGGACCCGACGGTGAACGGCCGGCGCCCGCGCGCGGCAGCCTCGGCCGCGGTCAGCGGCGGCAGGTCGGGCCGCGGCTCGCCGAGCTGGGCCGGACCCTCCTGGACGACGGTGCCGTCGGCCCGGGCGAGGCGGACGTAGTACTGCTGCGGGACGCGCGGGCCGCGACCGCCGCCGTCGATGCCGCCGCCGTCCGGGCCGCCCCCGGCGAACGGCCGGGCCGCCTGGAGGAGCTGCTCGTCCACCCGGTGCAGCAGGTGGCGCCGCAACGACGTCGCCGCCGCGACGCCCGACACGGCGAGCGCCGCGGTGACGAGGGCCAGCAACGCCGCCACGAGCCGTACCCGCAGCGGCGCCCCGGCCCAGGCGCGCCTCATGCGCGCGGCGTCCGCAGGACGTAGCCGACGCCGCGCAGCGTGTGCAGCAGCCGCGGCTCGGTCGTGTCGACCTTGCGGCGCAGGTACGACACGTAGGACTCGACGACGTTCGCCTCGCCGCCGAAGTCGTAGTGCCACACGTGGTCGAGGATCTGCGCCTTGGACAGCACGCGGCCGGCGTTCTGCATGAAGTAGCGGAGCAGCTTGAACTCCGTCGGCGACAGCGGCACGAGCTCGCCGGCCTTCCACACCTCGTGCGTGTCGTCGTCCAGCTCGAGGTCGGCGAACGTCAGCCGCGCGGGCGTGGCGGCCGCGGCGGCGCCGTTGCGGCGAAGGATCGCGCGGATGCGCGCGACGACCTCCTCCAGGCTGAACGGCTTCGTCACGTAGTCGTCGCCGCCCAGCGTCAGGCCGGTGACCTTGTCCTCCGTCGAGTCGCGCGCGGTGAGGAACAGCACCGGGCACCGCACGCCCTCCGCACGCAGCCGGCGGACGACCTCGAAGCCGTCGACACCAGGCATCATCACGTCGAGCACGAGCAGGTCCGGGCGGCTCGCGCGCGCGGCGGTGAGCGCCTGCTGGCCGTCGGCCGCGGTGGCGACCTCGAACCCGGCGTAGCGCAGGCTCGCGGAGAGCAGCTCGCGGATGTTCGGCTCGTCGTCCACGACGAGCAGCCGCGCCTCGCTCACGACCCGCTCCCCGGCCTCAGCACGAGCAGGAACTCCACGTCGCCGTGGTCCTCCACCTCGGCCGGGCCGAAGCTCGGGCTCGGGATGCCCCAGTCGCCGAACGCCACCGGGATCGAGCCGGTCACCTCCATGCGGTCACCGGAGCGGCGCGCCTTGACCGCGAACGTCACCGGCCGCGTGACGCCGCGCAGCGTCAGGTCCCCGGTCGCGGTGGCGGTGACCGTCGCGCCGTCCGCCGGGAGCGAGCCGAGCGGGATCGGTTCGCTCAGCGCGAACGTCGACGTCGGGAACTCGCCGGTGGCCATGATGCGGCCGCGGTACTGGCTGTCGCGGCGCGACTTGTCGCTCTCGACCGACGCCATGTCGACGGTGAACGTCGCCGCGGACACCGTCGCGCCGGCCAGCGTCAGGCTGCCGGTGACCTTGCTCGTGCGGCCGACGGCGGTGGTGTGCTGCCCGAACAGCACCTCCTGGACGCGGTAGCCCGCCTGGCTCCCGGCGGTCACCGTCCAGGCGCCGGCCGCGGTGCCGCTCGTGCCGCTGGCGCCGGAGGTGCCGGTCGTCGTGGCGCCGGGGGTGTCGCTCAGCGTCAGCGCGGCGGGCGCGTCGCCCTGGACGACGTGCACGTAGAGCCAGGTGCCGCCGACGACGGCGACCAGCACGGCGGCGGGGACGGCGACGAGCCACTTGCCACGGCGGGACACGGCTGCTCCGTTCCGGTCGGGACCGACGGCGCCACTCTCGCGCCGCGCACTGAGCCGTCGCTGGACGTTCCCTGTGCGTTCCCTGTGAACGCTAGCCGCCGCGCGGTCAGAGCTGGCGGACGAGCTGCGGGAGCTTCTCCCCCGCGCCGCACGCCTCGACGAGCGCCGCGATGCGCCGCTCGCGGGTCGCCTCGGCCTTGCCGGTCATGACCCACCACGTGGCGGCGTTGCGGTAACGCGGCGGCTGCTTCTCGAAGAACTCCCACGCGCCCGGGTGCGAGCGCAGCCGCTCCTCGTACTCGGCGGAGAGGACCGGCGGCTCCCAGGACTCGTCGCGCGGCATCGCGCGGCGGACCGGGACCTTCCCCGGCGCGAAGCGGACCGCGTAGCGGTCGGCGTCCACGGGCGCGCGGCCGCTCTCCACGAAGCCCGCCGCGGCGAACGCCTCCGCCGCCTCGGCGACCCGGAACGGCGGCAGCGGCGCGCCGTAGCGCACCCGCGGGAAGACGACGAGCGCCTCGGGCGCGGACGCCGCCTCGGCGTCGATCCACGCGCGCAGCGCGGCGAGGTCGCCGAACGTCAGCAGCTCCACGGACCGAACGCTAGCGCGGGCCCGGCGGCGTACCCCCGGGCCCGCGCCGACGTCAGTCGCAGACGAGCGTCGGCTCGGTGAGGCAGGGGTACATCATCCGGCTGATCAGGCAGCCGACCTGGTACGTCTGGATGCAGACGTTCGACGGCGGGTCGATGCAGTCGCCGGACTGGCCGCCGGCGACGTGCGCGAGCTCGTCGGTGCTGAGCGCGCTGAGGCTCTCCTTCTTCAGGGCGAGGGTGCGGCGCATGGGGCCTCCATCGTGAGGGGAACGGGCGCGGTGGACTTCGCGAAACGCCACGCCCTCCCCTGCCGGCGAGCAGGACCCCTCCCGGGGACGGCGAAGCCCCACCCCGGCCGCGCTCGTGCCTGCCCCTCCGCGCGGCTGCGTTCGAGCGTCGCCCGCGAACGCCAGCCCAGCCACCCCGGCGACGGACGGAGGTGATCCGGATGACGAAGCGTTTCCTCGCCGCTGCCGTCGGTGCCGCCGCGGCCCTGACCCTGGCGCTGCCCGCGGCGCCCGCGTCGGCGTACTGCATCTCGCTGTTCACAACCCCCGTGGACTGCGTGAAGGAGGCCATCGGCGTCACGATCAAGAACCCGTGCCCGATCGAGGGCACACGGCCCACCTGCCTCCCGGACGGCAGCTAGGAACGACACCCGCTCGCGTCCCGGCGCAGCGCCCGGCCTCGGCAGCCGGAGCGACGCCGTTCGGCGGACGTGGGCACGACAGACCTGAACGAGACGTGAACGCGCGCCCGGCGCGCGCGGCCCCCGCGGGCGACAGGCACGCCCCCGCGCCCGGGCCGCGCGCCCGGGCGCCGCTTTCTGAGAGGGTCCGGCGGGTGGACCTCGACTCCGGCGCCGGCCTGCTGCACGTCCTCACGTCGTACGTCCCCGACCGCGAGTGGGACGTGCCGGTGGACGACCCGCGGGTGCGCCACGACCTGACGCCGAACGACCCGGAGACGCTGCCCCCGCCGGTGAAGGCCTACCCGGCGGACCTGCCGCGCGTCGCCCTCCCCCGCGACCTGCCGCGGGTGCCCGTCCCGGCTACCGCCGTCCTGGCGGGGACCCAGGGGCCGCGGCAGCCGCTCGATGCGGCGCACCTGGGGCGGGTGCTGTTCCTCGGTGCCGGCGTGGTGCGCACGTCCGAGCGCGACGGCCGCCGCCACCTCTACCGCGCGGCGGGCTCGGCGGGCGCGCGGTTCCCGCTCGAGGTCTACGCGAGCACCCGCGGCGTGACCGGCGTGCCGGACGGCGTGCACTGGTACGACCCGGTCGACCACGCGCTCGTCCGCGTCGGCCCGCCCGCGGGCGGCGACGCGACGACGCTCGTCGTGACCGGCGTGCCGTGGCGGACCGGCTGGCGCTACGCCGAGCGCGGCTGGCGGCACCTGTACTGGGACGCCGGGACGCTGCTGTCCCAGCTCCGCGCGGCCGCCGCCAGCGCGGGCTGGCAGCCGCGGCTGCGCACGCTGTTCCCCGACGCCGCGGTCGCCGCGCTGGTCGGCGCGGACGAGGTGCACGAGTACCCGCTCGCGCTGCTGACGTTCGGCGACGGCCCGCCCGCGCTGGCCGCGGCCGGCGAGGCGGCACGCGGCGCGCTGGACGAGGTGGAGCACCCGCTGTGCACGGCGGCGCAGCGGGCCGGCTACCGGGACGTGCTCGGCGACCCCTGGCCGGAGGGCGACGCCCTGGACGGCGCGCCGGAGTCGGCGCCGCTGGACGAGGTCGTGCTGCGGCGCGGCTCGCAACGCCGCATGGACCGTTCGCGCACGCTGCCCCGCGCGCTGCTGGACTGGCCGATGCGGGCGGCGCTGCGCGGCATCGACGTGCCGCACTGGGTCGCCGTGCACGGCGTCGACGGCGTCGCGCCGGGGCTGTACCGGTGGCCGCTCGCGCCGGTGTACGAGGGCGACCTGCGCGACGAGCTCTACCGGGTCGCGCTGGAGCAGGGGCTGGCCGGCGAGGCGGCGTACGTCGCCATCGCGGCGGCCGACCCGGACACGCTGGACGACCGGACCTACCGGGACGCGCAGCTCGCCGCCGGCACGGTCGAGGGGCGGCTGCACCTGGCGGCGTACGCGCTCGGCGCCGGCGCGACGGGCATGACGTTCCTCGACTCGGAGCTGCCCGCGCTGCTGCGCGAGGAGCGGCTGCTCACGCTGCTGTTCACCTGCGTGGGCGTGCCGGAGTACGCGAACAAGGCCGGCGGCGGGCCGGGCGCGCCCGTGACGGTGCGCCCGGTCCGGCCGCGGGTCGGGGACTGACTACGGGCAGAGCAGGCGGGTCGAGCCGCACATGGCGCCGCCCGTGATGCAGTACCAGGTGTAGTCCGGGCAGTTGCAGGTCGCGCCGGGCTGCGAGGCGCCGCCGGCCACGCCGGAGAGGTCGCTGTCGGACAGCTCGGCGAGCTGCTCGGACCGCAGGACGAGCTTGCGCATGGTGTGCTCCCTGGAGGGGGTGAGGGACGAGGTGGGGCGAATCGTAGTCCGCCGGGCCGGGCCCGACGACGGGCCCGCGGTGCACGAGCTGGCGTGCGGCTTCGACGGGCGTCCGCCGGCGGAGCCGGACGAGGGGTTCACCGCGCGCTACGCGCGGATCGTGGCGGACCCGGCGTACGCGCTGCTCGTCGCGGACGACCTGACCGGCTACGCGCTCGCCCAGGACTACGGCCCCGGGCTGCGGCGGGCGTTCTCGACCGGGCGGCTGCACGACCTCTACGTCGCCCCGGCGGCCCGCCGCCGCGGCACCGGCCGCGCGCTGATGGCCGCGGTCGCGGCGTGGGCCCGCGCGCTGCCGTACCCGCTCGTCCTCGACTGGCAGTCGCGGCCCGACGCGGTGGCGTTCTACGAGTCGCTCGGCTACGCCGCCGACCGGGTCGGCGACCAGGCGGAGCACCCCGCGTTCTGCCTCGACCTGCGACATAGGCTGCAGCCGTGACGATCCAGGCCGTCCGGACCGAGGACCTCGAGGCGTACCGCCGCGAGCTGACCGGCTACTGCTACCGGATGCTCGGCTCCGGCTTCGACGCCGAGGACGCCGTGCAGGAGACGCTGCTGCGCGCGTGGCGCGCGGCGGAGGACTTCGAGGGCCGCTCGTCGGTCCGCTCGTGGCTCTACCGCATCGCGACGAACGTCTGCCTCGACGCGCTGCGCGCCGAGCAGCGCCGCGCCGACCCGATGGACCTGTCCGGGCCGTGGTCCGCGGACGCGCCGTTGCCGGCCACGCTGCCGGAGAGCGAGTGGGTCTCGCCGATCGCCGACGACCGCGTTCTCCCGCCCGACGCCGACCCGGCCGAGGTCGCGGAGCTGCGCGACACGGTGCGGCTGGCGTTCGTGGCGGCGTTGCAGCACCTGCCGCCGAAGCAGCGCGCCGTGCTGATCCTGCGCGAGGTGCTGCGCTGGCAGGCGACCGAGGTCGCCGAGCTGCTCGACACGAGCGTGGCGGGCGTGAACAGCGCCCTGCAGCGCGCCCGCGCGACGCTGGACGAGCGGCGGCCGGCCGCGCCGGTCGACCTCGACGAGGAGCACGCGGCGCTGCTGCGGCGCTACGTCGAGGCGTTCGAGCGCTACGACGTCGACACGCTGGTCACGCTGGTGTCGGACGACGCGGCGTTCACCATGCCGCCGTTCCCGATGTGGCTGCGCGGGCCGAAGGAGATCGGCGCGTTCTACCTGGGCCACGGCATCGGCTGCCGCGGCTCGCGGCTGCTGCCGGTGCGGGCGAACGGACTGCCGGCGTTCGGCGCGTACAAGCCCGCCGAGGGCGGCGGCTGGGAGCCGTGGGCGATCCAGGTGATCGAGACGTCAGGCGGGCGGGTCGTCGGGCTGCACCACTACATCGACGAACGCCTCTTCGCGGCGTTCGGGCTGCCGCCCCGGCTCGACGTCGACCCCCGCGAGGGCGAGCAGCTCGCGTAGCTCCGGGTCGGCGACCGCGAGCCGCCAGCCGAGCCGGCGGGCGGCCAGCGTGAGCCGGGCGACCGCGTCCACGAGGAACAGCCCCGGCACGTCGCCGTCGATGCGCACGGTCGCCACGACGGCCCCGCCGTCCACGACCTCGACCACCACACGGGGTGGACGTCCGCGGCGCCCGGAACTCACCGGTCCGCGGGCCACGCCGTCGCCGGACCCGGACCCGGACCCGGACCCGGACCCGGACCCGGAGCCGGACCCGGACCCGGACCCGGAGCCGGAGCCGGACCCGTTCTGTGAAGATCACCACGCGGGCGACGGCCGCCGGGGCTTCACGGAACGGGCTCACGGCGCCGTCGAGCGGGTCGTCACCCCTCTCTCGCCCGAACGGGTCATCGCCCACGGCCCGTCCGGACCAACCTCCGGGCGAGTTCGCCCCGGATCGTTCCGTCGGGCTTGCCGCGTGGCTAGGGTGACCCCTCACACCTGAACACACACCCGACTGTCCCTGAGGGGGGCACAGTGCGTCGTGCGCTCTCGCGCGTCCTCGTGGTGGCCGTGGGGGCGGCCGCTCTGACCCTGCCCGCGTCGTCCGCGTCGGCGATCGACCCGCCGACGGTGCGGGTCACGCCCGGCGTCTCGTCGGTGCTGGTCGGCGGCACCCGCCAGCTCACGGCGACGACCACGAACCTGTCCGACCAGACGGTGACGTGGTCGCTGCGGCGCGGCGCCGGGTCCGTCGGCGCGAGCGGTCTCTACACGCCGCCCGCGACGGTGCCCGCGGACCCGGTCGCGGTCGTGCGCGCGACGGCGGTCGAGGACCCGAGCGTCTACGCCGACGCGACGATCACGATCGCGAGCGGCGTCCCCGGGGGCGGGTTCGCCGAGGAGGTCGCGTCGCCGGCCGGCGGCGGCCAGGACGCGGACATCGCGGACGTGACCGGCGACGGCAAGCCCGACGTGGTGCTGCTGCAGACCTGCTGCAACGGCCTCGAGGTCTGGAACCTGGTGACCGTGTCGTGGAACGGCAGTGGCCTCACGAGGACCACCAGCGCGGCCGGCAGCACGTTCGCCGCGAACGGCTTCACCCGCACGAACGACTTCGTCCTCGACCTCGAGCTCGGCGACGTGGACGAGGACGGCGACGTCGACGTGTACGTGCCGTTCGGCTCGACCAGCACGCAGACCTGGCGCTACCAGGTGTGGCGCAACAACGGCACCGGGACGTTCACGCCCGACGCGAAGGTCCCCACGACCGGCGGCGCCCGGTCCGGCAACCGCGCGCGGCTCACGGACTTCGACGGCGACGGTCACCTCGACGCGATCCGGCTGGAGTGGTTCGGCAACCTGCTGTTCGAGAAGGGCAACGGCAACGGCACGTTCCAGGAGCCGGTCGCGCTGATGTCGACGTTCGAGGCCGACTCGTTCGACGTCGGTGACCTCACCGGAGACGGCCGGCCCGACGTCGCGGTCGGGATCAAGGGGTCGACCAACAACAGCACCACGATCGAGGTCGGCATCAACAACGGCTTCGGCGCGATCGCGTCCGAGGTCACGTACAACGTCGGCATGGCGCCCGAGCCGCGGATCGCCGACACCGACGGCGACGGATGGAACGACCTCGTCGTCGGGGTCGGCGGCGAGAACTACACGTTCTTCCCGCCGAAGCTGCTCGTCCTCCCCAACCTCGCGAACGGCACCGGCGCCGTGAGCACCACGCCCGTGCAGCTCCTCCCGTGGCGTCCGCGCCAGCTGCAGGCCGTGCACGTCGACGGCGACGGCGTGCTCGACCTCGCCGGGTACACGTACCGCGGGCCGGTGCTGCTGCGGCGCACGGGCCCGAACGCGTACGCGCCCGTGCACGCCCTCTCCGGGTCGATCCACCACGGGACGTTCGGCGACGTGACCGGCGACGGCCGCATCGACGCCTTCACGAACTTCGACGACGCCTCGCAGTTCTGGCCCGGGTCGGCGGACACCACGCTCGCGTTCGCGATCCCGCCGGCCGTCAGCCGGGTCAACGCCACGCTGACCGCGACGTTCACCGCGACGCTGCGCAACTCCGTCGCGGAGCCGAAGCTCACCTGGTCCGCGTCGCGCGGGACGTTCTCCGACACGACGTACACCGCCCCGGCGAGCGCCTCCCCCACCGGCACCGCGGTCACGGTCAAGGCCGCCCTCACCGGCACGTCGAGCACCGCGACGCGCGCGATCACGATCGTCAACGACAAGTTCCAGTTCACCTCGCTCGGCGGCCGCAACGTCCGCCAGGTCGTCGCCGACCCGGCCAACCCGCTGCACCTCTACGCGGCGACCGACGCCGGCGTGTTCCGCTCGACGAACGGCGGCGCGTCGTTCGGCCCGCTCGGCACGACGACCGCGACCGGCACCGACGCGAAGCAGGTCGCGCTCGTCCGCGACGCCTCCAGCGCGCTGCGCGCCCTCGCGGTGTTCGGCACGGCGCTGTACCGGATCGACGTGGGCAGCGGCGACTGGGCCGCCGCCGGTGCCCCCGCGAGCGTCGCGTCGGTGTCCGCGGTGCCCGACGCGCCGGTGGTGTGGCTCGCCGCCGGCGGCCAGGTCGTCCGCAGCGGCGACGCCGGGTCGACGTGGACGCCGCTCGGCCAGACCTCGGTCACCGAGGTCGACGCCGTCTCCGCGACCGACGTCTGGGTCGTCCGCGGCGCCGCGCCGCGAGTCTCCCGCGCGTCGTTCTCGGCGGACCCGTCGCCCGCGCTCGCGATGACCCCGCGCGAGCTGCCGCAGCCGGGCTCGGTCGTGCAGACGCTCGCCACGCACCCCGCCGACCGCACCGTCGCGTACGTCGCCACCGACGGCGCCGGCGGCGTCAGGCTGTACCGCGACGGCGGCACCGGCACGTGGACGCCGTCGCCGCTGCCCGACGTGGCCGACCGGCTGTCCGTGTCGCCGAGCGGCGTCGTGCTGGCCGGCCGTTCCGGCACCGTGTCGATGTACAAGTCCACCGACGACGGTGCCGCGTGGCACTCGATCAACCGCGGCTTCACGAACGTCGCCATGGCCACGCTCGCCCACCGCGGCGACGGCCTGGACCTCGTCGGCACCGGCAACGCCGGGCTCTACACGCCCGTCGAGCAGGTCCCGCCCGCCACGCCGTCGATCACCGGCGGGCCGTCCGGGACGACTGCGCCGGGCGGGGCGAACGCGTTCACGTTCACCTTCACGAACACCGGCACGACGCACCTCTGCGCGCTGGACGACACCGCCTGGGCGTCGTGCTCCGCGTCGAAGACGTACAGCGGCCCGCTGTCCTCGGGCGAGCACACGTTCGCCGTCGTCTCGGTCGACGAGAACGGCAACGAGAGCCCGCTCGCGACGCGCACGTGGACCGTCGACGGGACGCCCGCGCCGGTGCCGACGATCCTCACCGGCCCGAGCGGCCTGGTGCGCAGCACGAGCGCGGCGTTCACGTTCGAGCTGACCGGCGACGCCACCGGCGCGCAGTGCCAGCTCGACAGCCAGACGCCCGCGACCTGCGTGAGCGGCGTGGGCTACACGGTCGGCCAGGGCGCGCACACGTTCGCGGTCCGGTCTGTCGACGCCGCGGGCAACCTGTCCGCCGCCGCGACCCGGTCGTGGACCGTGGACACGGTGCCACCGGCGTTCCCGGGGTTCTTCCAGGTGCCGAGCGCGCGGTCGGCCGCCACGAGCGCGCTGTTCCAGTGGCAGAGCGACCAGTCGGCGACCTACGCCTGCAAGGTCGACAACGCGCCCGTCGGGTGCTCGTCGTCCTTCGCGTCCGTGAGCGGCCTCGCCGAGGGGCAGCACACCTTCAACGTCGTCGCGTCCGACCCGGCGGGCAACCAGAGCGGCAACCAGTACACGTGGTACGTCGACCTCACCGACCCCGCGGCGCCGGTGCTGTCCGCGACGCCGAACGCGTCCACCGAGGCGACCACGGCGCACTTCGAGTTCGCGTCGCCGTCGGACGACGCGTCGTACTACACGTGCCGCCTCGACACCGGCGGCGCGTCGTCGTGCTTCGGCACCGCGGACTACCAGAGCCTCACGTTCGGCGGCCACACGTTCACCGTGCGGACGGTCGACCAGGCGGGGCGGCAGAGTGCCGACACGGTCTTCTCGTGGACCATCGCGGTCCCCGCGCCGGTGATCACGAGCGGCCCGGCCGCACTGGTCAACAGCCGCTCCGCGACGTTCGCGTTCACCTCCGCCGCCGGGACCACGACGGCGTGCACGCTCGACGGCGGCGCGCCCGCGCCGTGCACCAGCGGCGTGACCTACGAGTCGCTGGCCGACGGCCCGCACACGTTCTCCGTCACCGCGTCGAAGAACGGCGCCACGTCGGCCGCCGCGACCCGCGCGTGGACCGTGGACGCGACCGCGCCCGCCGCGCCGGAGCTCACCAGCGTGCCGCCGCTGCGGACCGCGTCGGCCACGGCGGCGTTCGGGTGGACGCCCGACGACGCGCTGACCTACGCCTGCGCGCTCGACGGCTCCCCCGTCACGTGCGGCACCGGCGCGTACACCTCGAACGGCCTCACCACCGGGTCGCACACGTTCGTGCTGACGGCGCGCGACGCGGCGCTCAACGCCGCCACCGCGTCGTACACGTGGACCGTGGACCAGGCCGGTCCGGCGGTCTCGCTGACGTCGAAGCCGCCGGCGCGGACCGCGCTCGCCACGGCGACGTTCGAGTTCGGCTCGGCGGCGAGCGACCTGGCCGGCTACACGTGCACGGTCGACGGCGCCGCCGCCGCCTGCACGTCGCCGCTGAACCTGTCCTCGCTCACGCAGGGCGACCACACGTTCGCCGTCGTCGCGCGCGACGACCTCGGCAACAACAGCGTCCCGGCCACCTGGGCGTGGACGGTCGACCAGACCGGCCCCGCCGTCTCGCTCACCGCCAAGCCGGCGGCGCGCACGGCGTCGACCGCGGCGTCGTTCGCGTTCTCCTCGGCCGCCGCGGACCTGGCCGGCTTCACCTGCACGGTGGACGGCGTCACGAGCGCCTGCGGGTCCCCGCTGACCCTGTCGTCGCTGGCGGCCGGCGCGCACTCGTTCTCCGTCGTCGCCAAGGACGACCTCGCCAACGCCGGCACGCCCGCCACCTGGACCTGGACGGTCGACACGGCGGGCCCGGACGCGGGGATCACCGCGGCGCCCGCGACGCTGACCAACGCGACCGGGGCGACGTTCGAGTTCGCCGCGCCGGACGAGGACGTGGCGTCGTACACGTGCACCGTGGACGGCGTCGCGAGCGCGTGCGCGTCGCCGCTCGTGCTCTCGGGGCTCGCGGACGGGCCGCACACGTTCGCGGTCGTCGCGAAGGACGACCTGGCGAACGCCGGCGCGCCCGCCACGCACGCGTGGACCGTCGACACGGTCGGGCCCGACGCGGCACTGACCGCGAAGCCGCCGGCCCGCACGGGCGCCGACGCGGCGACGTTCGAGTTCGCGGCGGACGGCGCGGACCACTACGTGTGCACGGTCGACGGCGCGGCCGGCGACTGCGCGTCGCCGGTGACGCTGTCGTCGCTGGGCGAGGCGGGGCACACGTTCGCCGTCGTCGCGTACGACGCGCTCGGCAACCCCGGCGTCCCCGCGTCGTGGGGCTGGACCGTGGACGTGACGGGCCCGGCGGCGGCGTTCACCGCGACGCCGCCGGCGCTCGGCAACGACACCACGCCGACGTTCGCGTTCTCCTCGGCGGCGCCCGACGTGGCGTCGTACGAGTGCGCGCTGGACGGCGTGCCGGAGGCGTGCGACTCGCCGTTCACGCCGACCGTGTCGGCGGGCGTGCACACGCTGTCGGTCACCGCGACGGACGACGTCGGCAACGCCGGCGAGGCCGTGACGTTCGCGTGGACCGTCGACACGGCCGCGCCGGTCACGTCCGTGCCGGTGCCGTCGGCGGCGCTGACGCCGACCCACACCGTCACGTGGAACGAGCCGGTCAAGAACGTCACGGCCGGCACCGTGCGGCTGCTGCTCACCGGCACCGCGACGGTCGTCCCGGCCGCGCTGTCCTGCCGCACGTCGGCCAACGTCGCCGTCGCCTGCACCGCGACGACCGTCCAGCGGGCGCTGCTCACGCCGTCGGCGCCGCTGGTGCCGGGCCAGCTCTACACGCTCGCCGTGTCCGGCGTGACCGACCTCGCCGGCAACGCCTCGCCCGGCGCGTCGCGCGCGTACCGCGCGTCGACCGTGGAGCAGGAGACCTCGGTCGGGGTCCGCCAGGCGTGGCGGCGGGCCGGCTGGTCTGGGGCGCAGGGCGGGACGTACCACGTCGCGCACCTGCGCGGCGCGACGGCGTCGTACGTGTTCACCGGCACCGGGATCACCTGGTACGGGGTGCGCGGGCCGACGTACGGCCTCGCCGACGTCTACGTCGACAACGTCCTCAAGGCGTCGCGGGTGAACTTCTACTCGACCACCTCCGGCGCGCTCACCCGGTCGATCGGCGGCCTGACGAACGCCAAGCACACGCTCAAGATCGTGGTGCGCGGGGAGCGGGGGTCGTCCTCGGGCAAGGGCACTGACGTGGCCGTGGACGCGTTCAAGGTCGGCCAGTCGCTGGCGGCGACGCCGGCGGTGACGTTCGGCTGGGCGCGCTACGGCACGTCGGCGGCGAGCGGCGGCGCGTACGCCGTCGAGGACGTCGCGGGCGCGACGGTGACGATCACGTTCCGCGGCCGCGGCATCGACTGGGTGACCGCGCTCGGCCCGAACATGGGCAAGGCGACGGTGGTCATCGACGGCGTGAGCAAGGGAACGTTCGACAACTGGTACTCGTCGGCCCGCTGGGGCTACGTGCGGACGTTCTCCGGGCTCGCCGACCGGGCCCACACCATGACGATCACCGTGCTGGGCCAGCGCCGGACGGGCGCAACCGGGACGAACGTCGTGTTCGACCGGCTGGGCGTTAGGCCGTAGGGGTCAAGGTCCGTGCCCCGGATGACGAAGAACGGGGCATGGGCCGCCTCCCCCGGCGCGCCGTCGTGCTGGCGGCGTGCGCCGCGCTCGTCGTGTCGCTGTCGCCGTCCGCCACCGCCGACGACAAGTCCGACCTGCGCACCCGCGTCGCCGCGCTGAAGAAGTCCGTCGCCGCGCTCGACAAGGAGCTCGCCGACGCGATGGCGCGCTTCCACGAGGCCGAGGACTCGCTCACCAACGCGATCAGCGCGAACCTCGGCGCCGAGGCGCGGGCCCGCGAGGCCGCCGAGACCCGGGCCATCGCCAACGACGCCGCCGCCGAGCGGATCCGCGCGCTCTACATGAACGGCGGCTCGCTCGCCGTCGTCGCGACGGTGTTCCAGGCCACCGACTTCCACGACGCGTTCTCCCGGTACCACAACGCGACCGCCGTCCTGCAGGCCGACCAGGTCCAGGTCGGCTACGCCGTGCGCGGGGCCGAGGAGGCGGAGAAGGCGCAGGAGGCGCTGCACTCCGCCGTCCGCGACCAGGCCAAGGCCGAGCGGGCGACCCAGGAGGCCGCCGCCCGGCTGGAGTCGTTGCTGTCGCGCCAGGCCGCGCTGCTCGCCGGCGCCGACGCGCGGCTGCGCGCCATCGTCGAGGCCGAGGCGGCGCGCGCCCGCGAGCTCGCCGCCGCGGCCCTGCGCACGGTGGCCACGACCAGCGGCGCCGGCAACGCGTACGTCGCCCCGCCCGGCCGCTACGCCTGCCCGGTCGGCGCGGTCCGGTCGTTCGTCGACACGTGGCACGCGCCGCGTTCCGGCGGGCGGCAGCACCAGGGCACCGACGTCTTCGCGCCGCACGGCTCCCCCGCGTACGCCGTGGTGGACGGCGTCATCGACAAGTGGGGCAACGGCGGCCTCGGCGGCATCACGCTGTGGCTGCGCGCCGCGAACGGCGACCGCTACTACTACGCCCACAACAGCGTGAACCTCGCCCCGGTCGGGACGCACGTCCGGGCCGGCGACGTCATCGCGCACGTTGGCAACACCGGCAACGCGGCCACCACGCCGCCGCACGTGCACTTCGAGGCGCACCCGGGTGGCGGCCCCGCCGCGAACCCGTACCCGTTCCTCAAGACCGTCTGCGCCCGGTAGGCGGGGCCCGCGCCGGCCGCCGCGCGCCGCGCGCCGCGCGCGCCGCGGCCGTGCCCGCCGCGGCCGTGCCCCAACTGTGAAGATCGCCACGCGGACGACCGTCCCCTGAGCTCCACAGAACGCGCGGGTGCACCCGGCTGCCCGGGGCCCGCCCGGGCGCCCAGGCAGTCGGCCGGAATACCCACTAGGGGTATGCTGTTCCTCCCGACCGTGGAGGAGAGCATGCGCGGGTACAGCGACGACAAGGACGCCCTGCTGAAGCGGCTGCGCCGCGTCGAGGGGCAGGTACGCGGGCTCCAGCGCATGGTGGACGAGGACGCGTACTGCATCGACGTCCTCACCCAGATCTCCGCCGCCACCAAGGCCCTCCAGGCCGTGGCGACGACCCTCCTCGAACAGCACCTCCACCACTGCGTCGCCGCCGCGATCGAGTCCGGCGGCCCCGAGGCGCACGCCAAGATCGCCGAAGCCGGCGAGGCCGTACGCCGCCTCGTCCGCTCGTAGGAACAGGAGACACCATGAGCACGCGCACCTACACCGTCGACGGCATGACCTGCGGCCACTGCGTCGCCGCCGTGACGGAGGAGGTCTCCAAGGTGGCGGGCCTGTCCGACGTCACCGTGGACCTCGGCTCCAAGACCCTGACGGTGACCGGCGACTCGATCGACGACGGCGCGGTGCGCGCCGCCGTGGACGAGGCCGGCTACGCCGTCGCCGGATCATGACCGAGCGGCTCGACCTGGCGATCGGCGGCATGACGTGCGCGTCGTGCGCCGCCAGGATCGAGAAGAAGCTGAACCGCCTCGACGGCGTCACGGCGTCGGTCAACTACGCCACCGAGCAGGCGTCGGTGACGTACGACCCGGACGTCGTCGCTCCCGACGACCTGGTCCGCACGGTCGAGGCCACCGGCTACCGGGCGGCCCTCCCCCGCCCCGCGCGGCACGACGCGGACGGCGGGCACGGCGCGCCCGGCGCGCACGCGGCGGCCGCCGACCCGCACGACCACGGCGGCCCCGAGACGCTGCGCATGCGGCTGCTCGTCTCCGCCACGCTGTCGGTGCCGGTGGTGCTCCTGTCGATGGTGCCGGCACTGCAGTTCCGCTTCTGGCAGTGGCTCGCGTTCGCGCTCGCCGCGCCGGTCGTGGTCTACGGCGCCTGGCCGTTCCACCACGCGGCGGCGGTCAAGGCCCGGCACGGCGCCGCGACGATGGACACGCTGATCTCGGTCGGCGTGACGGCGGCGTTCGGCTGG
Organism: Mycobacteriales bacterium; assembly: GCA_036382875.1. Taxonomy (GTDB): domain Bacteria; phylum Actinomycetota; class Actinomycetes; order BP-191; family BP-191; genus BP-191. The sequence continues at coordinate 56,737 of DASVPJ010000041.1, read as the reverse complement.
TCGGTGTGGGCGCTGTTCTGGGGCGGCGCCGGCGAGCCGGGGATGCGGATGGGCGCGCACGGGATGCCCGACGTCTACCTCGAGGTCGCGGCCGGCGTGACGACGCTGATCGTGCTGGGCCGGTGGTTCGAGGCGCGGGCGAAGCGGCGTTCGGGCGCGGCGCTCAAGGCGCTGCTCGAGCTCGGTGCGAAGGACGTCGCGGTCCTCCGCGACGGCGTCGAGACCCGGGTGGCCGTGGCGGAGCTGCAGGCGGGCGACCTGTTCCTGGTCCGCCCCGGCGAACGCATCGCCACCGACGGCGTCGTCACCGACGGCCAGTCCGCGGTGGACGAGAGCATGCTCACCGGCGAGTCGGTGCCGGTCGAGGTAGGGCCCGGCGACGCGGTGACCGGCGCGACGGTCAACGCCGGCGGCGTCCTGACCGTCCGGGCCACGCGCGTCGGCGCGGACACCGCGCTGGCCCGCATCGCGCGGCTGGTGACCGAGGCGCAGTCCGGCAAGGCGCCGGTGCAGCGGCTGGCCGACCGCGTCTCGGCGGTGTTCGTGCCGGTGGTCATCGCGCTGGCGCTCGCCACGCTCGCCTACTGGCTGCTGGACGGCGCGGGGGTGGAGCGGGCGTTCGAGGCCGCGGTCGCGGTGCTGATCATCGCCTGCCCGTGCGCGCTGGGCCTGGCCACGCCGACCGCGCTGCTGGTCGGCACCGGCCGCGGCGCGCAGCTCGGAATCCTCATCAAGGGCCCCGAGGTGCTCGAGTCGACCCGCCGCGTCGACACCGTCGTGCTGGACAAGACCGGCACCGTGACGACCGGCCGGATGACGCTCGTGGACGTGGTGACCACGGAACGCCGCGCGGACGTGCTGCGGCTCGCCGGCGCGGTGGAGAACGCCTCCGAGCACCCGATCGCGCGGGCCGTCGCGGACGCCGCCCGCGCGGAGGTCGGGGCGCTGCCGCGGGTGGAGTCGTTCGCCGGCACGGCCGGGCTCGGCGTCAGCGGCGTGGTGGACGGGCACGCGGTGCTCGCCGGCCGCGAGGCGCTGCTGCGCGAGTGGTCGCTGACCGTTCCCGACGCGCTCGCCCGGGCCCGCGAGGACGCGGAGGCGGGCGGCCGGACGGCGGTGTTCGTGGCCTGGGACGGCGCGGTACGCGCGGTGCTCGTCGTCGCCGACACGCCGAAGGAGACCAGCGCCGCCGCGGTGGCCGAGCTGAAGGCGCTCGGCCTGCGCCCGGTGCTGCTCACCGGCGACAACGAGCGCACCGCCCGCGGGATCGCCGCGCAGGTCGGGATCGACGAGGTGGTCGCGGAGGTGCTGCCGGAGGGCAAGGTCGACGTGGTCCGCCGCCTGCAGGCCGAGGGCCGGGTCGTCGCGATGGTCGGCGACGGCGTCAACGACGCCGCCGCGCTCGCCCAGGCCGATCTCGGCCTGGCGATGGGCACCGGCACCGACGTGGCGATCGAGGCGAGCGACCTGACACTGGTCCGGGGCGACCTGCGCACCGCGCCGGCCGCGATCCGGCTGGCCCGGCGGACGCTGCGCACGATCCAGGGGAACCTGTTCTGGGCGTTCGCGTACAACGTCGCGGCGATCCCGGTCGCGGCGGCCGGGCGGCTCTCGCCGCTGCTCGCGGGCGGCGCGATGGCGTTCTCGTCGGTGTTCGTGGTCACCAACAGCCTGCGGCTCCGGCGCTTCCAGGCCTGACGGCAAGCAGGAGGGGCGCCTCCCGCTGGAGAAGGGTGCGCGCGGTTCGTACCCCCAGCGAGAGGCGCACCGCCCATGCGACCGAACGTCAGGTACTGGTGGGCCGCCGCGGCGGCCGTGTCCGTGGCGGTGCTCACCGCCCCGTCCGGGACGGCGGCCGAACGCCCGACGAAGGGCTGGGACACGCCCGTCCTGGTGAGCGGGACGCAGGCGCACCGCGAGACCAGCCTCGCGATCAACCCCAGGAACCCCAGCCAGATGCTGATCTGCGACCCGTCCGGCGTGCCGGCGGTCGAGGACGGCCAGTCGTACTTCCACCTCTCGACCGACGGCGGCCGCAAGTGGCGCGCCATCGACGTCGAGCCGTCCTCCACGGACACCCGCAACGCGGCGTTCGAGGGCGGGGACTGCGACGTGGCGTTCGACGCGGGCGGCACGATGTACACCGCCGACACGTGGGTCGGGAACCTCTCCGTCGGCTCCAGCCGCAACAACGGCGAGTCCTGGGAGGGCTCGCTCGTCTCCGTCACGGCCCCGGTCGTGGACCGGCCCTGGCTCGTCGGCGGCCCGCCCGGCACCGTGTACCTGACCTACCACGACCTCCAGTGCTGCACGCCGTCGGCGATGTGGTTCACCAAGTCGACCGACTACGGCCGGACGTTCTCCCCGGCGGTGCCCATCACCACCGCGAACGCCGCCGGGCCGTACACGTGGGAGGGCAACTTCGTCGTCTCCCCCAGCGGCAAGGACCTCTACCTGGTCTACTCGCGGCGGATGAGCGCGGGCGTCAACCACCCGGCGATCCCCAAGTACGCCGAGGAGATCTCGCTCGCGGCGAGCCACGACGGCGGCGCGTCGTGGACCACGCTGCCCATCGCGGACATCCCGCGCGAGACGAGCTCGATCTACCCGAGCATCGGCATGGACGCGGCGGGCTGGCTGCACGTCGCGTGGGCCGCGCCGCGGGACAAGGACAACCCGGTCTTCTACACGATGTCGAAGGACAAGGGCGCCCACTGGACCGCCCCCAAGCCGCTCAACGCCGGCCACACCGGCCAGGCGCCGTGGGTCGCGGGCGGCCGCGCGGGTGAGGCGGCGATCGTCTGGCTCGGCTCCCCCGCCGGCCAGGTCGATGCCGAGTCCGGCTGGTACTTCTACTGGGCCCGCGTGACCAACGGCCGCGTCACCAGCGGCACCACGACGCGCACGCCGATGTGGGAGGGCGCGCAGACCCTGCCGGAGTTCGAGATGGTGCGCCTGGACCGGCAGGGGCGCATGCACATCGGCATGAGCGTGTTCGTGGCCAAGAACCGCTGGGGCGTCTACTACCAGCGCGAGACGTCGACCCGGCACTGAGCCGGGGCGCGCCGCGGGGGGTCGTGGCGCGCCGCTACGGCGTCAGCGCGGGACGCACCACGAGATCGTGATGACGTTCAACGGCGTCGTGGTCACGGTCGTGGGCTGGCAGTTCACCGGGCCGTCGTAGAACGGGACGCAGATCGGGCCGACGTGCACCGGCGGCCCGACGGTGCCGGTCCGGGTCACCTCGTAGCAGAGGGTCGGGTCCCCGGTCTCGGCCGTCGCGGGCACGATCGACACCGCGACGGCCGCGACGGCGGCCAGGCCGAGCGACTTGCGCATGGGCGGGCTCCTTCGTCCACGGCTGGGGCGTGGTCCCCCGTGGTTCGGCTCAGCAGCTCAGCGAGACCCGGAACGGCAGGTGGTCGTGGCCGCTGCCCATGTAGTCGACGGCCGCGAGGTAGAGCGTCGCGTCGCCGACCGGCGCGGAGGGACGCAGCGTCCAGGTGCCGGTGTACTGACCGTTCTGGTCGGTCATGCCGTGCATCTCCTTGCCGCCGTGCACCTCGCCGTCCTTGCCGTCCGCGTAGGTGGCGTTGTGGACGACGTTCATGCCGGGGCGGCCGTGCAGCGTCACGGTGACCGAGTCGCCGGGCCTCAGGCAGGTCTTCGACATCTTGGCGTCGATGTCCATCGTGCCCGCGCCGTTCGTGGGGTTCGCCGCGGGGGTGCCGCCGGGGGCGGTGCTGCCGCCGGGCGTCGCGCCCGTCGTCGCGCCGGTCGTGCCGCGGCTCGCGCCGGGGGTGGCGCCGGTGCCGGGCTTGGTGGACGCGGTGCCGGACGACGGCGTGGGGGTCGAGGTCATGATGGCGACGACCGGAGCGGTGGGCGCGGGAGCGCCGCTCGCCTCGGTCTTGGGCTTGTCGCCACCACCGCAGGCGGCGAGCGCCGCCACGGCCAGGACCGCCAGCGTGGTGCGGGCGGGGGTGCTATTCAACGGATCTCCTCGGGAAGTTGTCGCTCTCGGGCAGTCCCACCGACCGGCGCACGTCCTGCACGAGGAACCCGCCCCGGTCGTAGATGTCGTCGGCCGCCTCGCCGTGCCGGATGCCGTTCTCCACCAGCGTCTGCCGCGCCGCCCCCTCCGGGGCCAGCGCCGCCTTCTTGAACTCGCGCGCCGCCGCTACGTAACCGTCCAGCGCCGCCAGGAAGTCCCGCTGCGCGGGCTTGAGCACGTCCGGCGTCACGACCGCGGCCACCCGGCCCTTCGTCGCGGTCAGCGACTCCACCCAGGCGTCCGCCTCGGTGGCGATCGTCGCGGGCGGGACGACGTGGCGGTTCTGCAGGTCGTCGATCGCGGCCTTCATGCCCTGCTCGACGGTGCGGCCGCCCGCCTGGAGCTCCGGCAGCATCGCGCTCTCCCACGCCTCGTACTGCGCGCGGGTCAGCGCCGGCTTCTCGTCGCGGGTGAGGGCGAACGACCCCACCGCCAGCGCCACGAGGGCGAGCACGGCGGCACCGGCGACGAACGCCCTGCGCATCACGTGGCCGCGGGTACGGGCGCGGACCCGCCGAGGTACGACGCCACGACGGCCGGGTCCGCGAGCAGCTCGCTGCTCGGGCCGGACAGCGCGACCGAGCCCTTGGCGAGCACGTACGCGCGGTGCGAGTGCTCGAGCGCGAGGTGCACGAACTGCTCGACCAGCAGCAGGCTGGTGCCGGCGGCGTTGACCTCGCCGAGCACGTCGAAGAGCTGCGACACGACCTTCGGCGCGAGGCCGAGCGAGAGCTCGTCGACGACGAGCAGCTTCGGCGAGCACATCAGCGCGCGCGCGACGCCGAGCATCTGCGCCTCGCCGCCGGACAGCGTGGACGCGCGCTGGTGGGCGCGCTCCTTGAGCCGCGGGAAGATGTCGAACGCCCGCTCGACCCGCTCGTCGCGCAGCGACGTGGGCTTGCGGGTCGGCCAGAAGCCGAGGTGCAGGTTGTCGAGCACCGACAGGTCGCGGAACAGCTCGCGGCCCTCCGGCAGCAGCGTGAGGCCGCGCTTCACGACGTCGAACGCCGGCTTGCCCGCGATGTCCTCGCCGTCGAACACGATCTCGCCCCGCACCGGCGAGAGCAGCCCGGAGACGGTCTTGAGCAGCGTCGACTTGCCGGCGCCGTTCGCGCCGACGACGGCGACGACCTCGCCCGCGCCGACGGTGAGGTCCACGTCGCGCAGCGCGGTCACCGCGCCGTACGAGACGTCGAGGCCGCGGACGTCGAGGAGGGCGGTCATGCCGGCACCGTTTCCGTGGTCGGGGCGACGGCGGCCTCGCCGAGGTACGCCGCGATGACGGTCGGGTCCTCGCGGACCACGTCCGGGGTGCCGGAGGCGACCATCTTGCCGTGCACGAGCACGTACATCCGGTCGGAGACGCCCGTCACCATCCGGACGTCGTGCTCGATCAGCAGCAACGACACGCCGAGGCGCGCGCGCAGGTCGAGCAGCAGCTCGGAGAGCTGGTCGGTCTCGGCGTTGTCGAGGCCGGAGGCCGGCTCGTCGAGCATGACGACCGGCCAGCCGCCGACGAGCGTCCGCGCGATCTCCACGCGGCGCAGCACGCCGAACGGCAGCCCGGCGACCGTGCGGTCGGCGAACGGCTCGAGCCGCATGAAGCGGATCGCCCGCTTCACCGACTCCTCGGCCGCCGCCTCGTGCCGCACGCCGCGGCGGGTGAGGAACACGTGGGCGTACAGCCCGGTCGGGTTGCTCGCGTGCGTGGCGACCAGCAGGTTCTCGTAGACCGAGAGCTGCGGGAAGAGCTGGATCGCCTGGAACGTCCGGCCGAGGCCGCGGCGCGCCCGCTCGTGCACGGGCAGCTCCGTCACGTCCTCGCCGAACAGCGACACCGTGCCCGACGTCGGGGTGACGAGGCCGGAGATCGCGTTGAACAGCGTGGTCTTGCCGGCGCCGTTCGGGCCGATGAGGCCGACGATCTCGCCGGGGCCGACCTGCAGGTCGGCGTTGTCCACGGCCACCAGGCCGTCGAACTCCACGCGGACGCCGCGCACGTCGATGACCGACGAGACGCCGCCCTCCGGCAGGTGCACCTTGACCGGCAGCTCCTCGCCGGGCTCGGCCGCCTGGGCGACCGGCGCGACGGCCGGCATCCGGATGGGCTTCGGCTCGGCGGGCTGGATGCCCACCGGCGTGCTCGGCTTCCTGTTCCAGGGCATGGCGTTGCGCACGCGGCCCAGCGCTCCGGTCGACCGGAGCCGTTCGAGGCGCTCGGGGACCTCGTTCTCGTCGGCCCACGCGCGGACCCGGGCGGTGAGCGGCGCGAGGTAGCGCGCGACCGAGTGCGGGATCGCGGCGAGGCCGCCCGGGTAGACGAGCAGGACCGCCGCGAGCAGCACCGCGGAGGCGATCTCCAGGTAGCCGGCCAGCGCCTCGACCCGGAAGAACAGCTCGTTCAGCGCGGCGAACACGATCGACGCCGCGACGCAGCCGCCCAGGCTCTGCAGGCCGCCGACGACGGCGATGGCGAGGATCAGCAGCGACGCGCTGATGTTGAACTGCGCGCTGACGACCGTGCCCTGGCCGATGAACGTCAGGTTGCCCGCGATGCCCGCGATGCCGCCGGCGACCGCGAACGCGATCAGCTTGTAGCGCCGCACGTCGATGCCGAGCGACGCGGCCGCCGTCTCCGAGCCGCGCACCGCGAAGAACGCGCGGCCGGTCTTGGAGTCACGCAGGTTCAGCAGGCCGAAGATGACCGCCGCCGCGACGGCGAGGACGACGAAGTAGAACGTCTTGCGCTCGCTGAAGTCGAAGTACGGCTGCGTGCCCGCCCGGCCGACCGGCTCGACGTTGGCGCTGGAGGAGCCGCCCTCGCCGGAGAACCACGGCGACACGAACAGGTACGCGTCGGCCATGTACGCGAAGATCAGCGTCGCGACCGCGAGGTAGAGGCCGCGGACCCGCAGCGCGACGAGGCCGAGCACGATCGCCGCGCCGGCCGCGATCGCGCCGGCGAGCAGCAGGTTGAGCGGGAAGCCCAGGTGCCAGCCGCGGATGACGATGGCCGTGGAGAACGCGCCGATGCCGACGAACGCCGCCTGCGCGAGCGAGATCTGGCCGACCCATCCGGTGAGCAGCACGATGGACGCGGCCGCGATCGTGTAGAGCCCGGCCTGCGACGCGTCGCCGAGCAGCGCGAACTGGCGGCTCTCGCTGAGCCCGACGAACGGCCAGGCGAGCAGCACGATCAGCAGCAGGTACCGCCAGGCGCGGATCTGGACGCCGAGCAGCTTGCGGCGCGCGACCGGCAGCGTCGGCTCGAACCGGCGCCGCCCGGCGGTGACCTCGGCGGTGCCGGTCGCCTGCTCGGCGCGGATGTCGGTCTGCGAGTACTTGCCGCCGCGCAGGTACATCACGGACAGCGCGATGATCGTCAGGACGAGCTGCGAGAGACCGAGCTGGCCGGAGATCCGGCGCAGCGGCGCGAGCAGGCCCATCGCGGGCACCAGGCCCTGGAGGAAGCCGACGCAGGCCGCGCCGACGAGCACGCCGGTGAGGCTCGCCAGGCCGCCGATCAGCGCCGCGACGAACGCGGGGAGCATCTGCAGCGACAGGGTGTACGGGCTGAGGTTGTTCACGCCACCGAGCAGCACGCCGGCGACACCGGCCAGCGAGCCGCCGATCAGCCACGCGACGCGCGCGTTGCGGTCGGGGTCGATGCCGACCAGCGCGGCGGCGACGCGGTTGTCGGCGGCACCACGCAGCGACAGGCCGAGGTCGGTGAACTGGAACACCGCGAGCAGCGCGCCGGCCGCGACGACGGCCGTGAAGAACAGGCCGAGGTCGCCCCAGAAGATCGTGCTGCCGGACAGCTTCGGCCCGCCGTCGGGGAAGACCCGCGGGCCGATGAGCGGGGCGGTGCCCCAGACCTTGGCGACGATCGACACGACGAGGCCGAACATCGCGACGGTGCCGACGGTCTGCGCGGTCGGGCCCTGGCGGCGCAGCGTGCGGACGAACACCCGCTCGGTCAGCACGCCGAGCGCGCCGCCGGAGGCGACCGCCACCGGCACGACGAGCACCATCGGCAGGTGCCGCTGCACGGACAGCTCGTACGCCACGTACGCGGGCAGCATCGCCATCGCGCCGTGCGCCAGGTTGAGCACCCGGGACGCCCGGAAGATGACCACGATGCCCACGCCGAGCATCGCGTACGCGCCGACGAGCGGCAGCGACAGCAGGAGGTAGACGATCAGGTCGAGCACGGTCCGGTACCCCTAGTCCTTCGGCGCGTCGAGGCCGACCCAGGGGTCCTTGACCCAGCCGATGCCCGGGCTGCGGAAGCCGTTGAAGCCGCCCTGGTACTGGATGATGAACGGCTGCATCGAGGCGTTCGCGTAGTGGTTGCCCTTGGCCCACTTCAGCGGCGACGACAGGCCGATGTCGTACGGCATCGCGTCGGCCACGGCCATGACGCCCGGGCGGGTGAGGTACGGCCCGACCTTCTTCAGCACGTCGACCGTGTAGCGCATGCCGAGGTAGCCGCCCTCGAGGAACTGGTTGTAGACGTCGATGTCCGGCTTCACCGACCGCACGTCGCGCACGTACTCGGCGACGGCCGGCTTGCTCGCGTTCGCGCCGACGGGCGGCAGGTAGCCGGTCCAGACGGTCGCGCCCTCGCACGTCGAGGCGCACGACTTGGCGAACGACTCGCTGAACAGCGTCTGCGCCAGGCCCATGCCGGCGGTGAACTCGCGGCCGAACCCGTCGCGGACGAACGTCAGCGCCTCGTTCGGCTCGAGCAGCAGCGCGAGGAAGTCGCACTCGTTGTCGCCGTTGAAGCAGGCGTCGTTGAACGCCTTGCTCTCGGTCGAGTAGCTCGACCGGCCGGCGGTGATCGCGCAGTACCGCGTGCTGCAGCCGCCGGAGCCGTAACCCGGGATGTCCTTGCCGGTGAGCCGCTTCACCGCGGCGTTGTACGCGAACGCGCCCTCGACGCCGAAGTGGTACTGGTTGTCGTAGACGATCGAGAAGCTGCGCGCGTCGAGCCGGTCGTACGCGTCCTTGGCCATGATGTGCATCGTCGAGACGGTCGACGCGGCCACCGGCCAGATCCACGGGTCGACGTACTGGCTGTTGAGCATGCCGTCGGTGCCGAGGACCGGCGTCTGGGTCTTGACGAAGTAGCCCTCGCGGCTCGCGATGCGCAGGCCCTCGGACGACGGGTTCACGGCGAGCGCGAACACCTGCTCGCCCTCGACCAGGTTGCGGATGTAGCCGTAGCCGCGCTGCGCGTCCCAGCCGTCGTCCTTGACCTTGAGGGTGATCTTGCGGCCGCAGATGCCGCCCTCGCGGTTGACCTTGTTCTTGACGGCGTTCATCCCGGTCACGACCGGGCCGAGGAAGCTCGTGCCGATGCCGGTCTGCACGACCGTCGCGCCGAGCTTGATCTCGGTCGAGGTCACGCCGCGGTCGGTCTTGCCGCCGTTGGCGCCCGCCCGGCACTCGACGCCGCGCGGCTGCGGGACCGTGATCTTGCCGGTCTTCGGGTCGGTCACGACCCCGCCGCCGGACGTGCCGGTCTTGCCGCCGGCCGTGTTCGTGGTGCCGTTGCCGGTGGTGCCGTTGCCGGTCGTGCCGTTGCCGGTGCCGCCGTCGACGACGACGCCCGTGCCGGGCAGGCCGACGGAGCTCGCGCCGGTGTTGCTGATGGCGACGAACGACAGCACCACGACGCCGGCGGCGACGACGGCCAGGGTGGACAGGGATCCGTCGACGGACGGGCCGAGCCGGCTCATGTCAGTTCCTCATCACGGGTGAGCATCGGGAGTTCCAGGAGGAGCCGGCGGCGTGCCGACAGGTACGCGGGCACGCCGAGGAGCGCCCAGATCAGGAGCAGCGGGAGCGCGTCGCCGAGCGAGCGCAGCGACAGCCGCACGCGCTCGATCAGGGCGCCGATCGGCCCGTCGTCCGTCGAACCGCCGGCGACGGTGGTCGGCTGCGGCGCGGGCGCGGAGCCGTCCGGCTTCGGCGCCTCGGGACGGATCGTCGCCACGGGGCGCGGCAGCTCGCCGCCGCCGCCGTCGTCGTCGACGACCGGGTCCTCGCCGTCGCCGAAGTCGAAGTCGTTGACCGGGTAGACGCGGTAGGAGTTCGTGCCCGACACGGCCGCGAAGTCGGTGACCAGGCGGCTCTTGCTCATGCCGTCGAGCAGGTACACGACCGACATCGCCGGCACGACGAAGTCGTCCTCGGCCTTGTCGTAGTCGAGCTTGCGCTCGGCGTGCAGGTACGGGTCCTGGGTGACCTCCGCGTACGTGCCGCGCTTGTCCACCGTCATGGTGGGCGTCGGGAAGTCGACCCAGAAGCGGCCGTTCGCCGCCTTGTTCACGGCGGCCGTGACGGCGGACAGCGAGCACGTCAGGCCGCAGAACGGCGTGCCGTTGATCTCGACGTCGGTCACCACCACGGCGCGGTCCAGCTTCGCGGTGCCGCTGCGGCCGTGCGCGGTGAGCGTCGTGCGCTGCTCGACCCGGCCGAACGACACGACGCCGCCGATGGTGACGTTGCGCGCGATCGCGGTGACCTTCGTGGTCAGCGCGCCGCGGCCGGCGGCCCGCTGCTCGACCACCTCGACCGTGGAGTCGCCCATCTGCACCGGCGCGGGGACGGTCGTCTGGCCGCCCGTGATCATGACGCCGCCCGCGTGGTCGTACGCCGCCTTCGCGGCGACCGTCGCCTTCGCGAGGTCGCAACGAGCCGTGGCGCCCGGGCCCTCCTGGACGGCGGCGACCTTGGCGTAGTCGGTGCACACGAGCAGCGGCGCGTACGGGCCGCCGCCGTGGCCGGCGGTGTCCTGGACCTCGTTGCGGTCGGCGAGCGTGGCGTCGTCCTGCTGCGCCGCCGTCGCGCGGGCGATGGCGCCGTCGTCGGTGAGGTTGGCCGACTCGACGTACGCCTGGCGCAGGTGGCGGGTGCCCGGCCGGAACTGGCCGCGGCCGTCGGTGCCGAGGACGTTCTGGACGAGGTTCATCGTGCCGCCGATGAGCTGGTAGTCGGCGCCGACCGCGCGGGCGGTCGCGGCGTGCTCGCTCTCGGTCTTGCCGGGCACGTCGGGCAGGTCGACGGCGCCGTAGGCCGGGTCGATCGCCGGCGGCGGGACGTACGGGTCGGCCACGTCCTTCATGACGAGGACCGACTCGACCAGCGCACCGGTGTCGTTCTGGCGGCGCAGGGGCACGAGCAGCCGCTTCGTCTTCTCGTCGAACGAGAGCCGGCGGGCGTTGCCGGTGGCGAACAGCGCGGCGTACGGCACCTTGAGGCGCTCGCCCTGCGTCGGCACGAGCGCGGCGTCGTCGGCGTAGCCGAGGCCGACCTGGCCGTCCTTGCTGATGAAGTACACGCGGCTCGTCATCTGGTCGACGACCTGACCGAAGAGCACCGCGGCGTTCCCGTTGATGCGCCCGACGTAGCGCCGGTGGTCGGTGTCGAACACCCGCAGGCCCGGGGTGTAGCCGGTCTCCACCAGCAGCAGCCGGCGCATCCGCCGGTCGACCGCGGTCTCGGCGCCCGCCTTGTAGTAGTCGCCGCTCGTCCGGTAGACGGTGATGGCGGGCTCGGCCGCGCGCTGAGGGCCGACGCCGCGGACCGCGACGACCCCCGCCTGGGCGCCGAGGAACGTCTGCGCCGCCGTGCCGCTCTTGTCGTTGGCCGGGCCGCGGCAGGGCAGGAACGCCGTGTCGCCGACGACCAGCGCCTCGGTCGGCAGGTCCGTGCCGACCAGTGCGGGGCAGGAGTCCTGGGGCAGGCGCAGCGCCTCGGTCCACCGGGTCACGACGCGACCGGCCGCCAGGTCCGCCATGGAGATCCGCTGGATGTCGATGACGGACGGACCGCCGGTCAGGCTCTGCGACATCTTGTCGGTCGTGCCGAGGACGAGCAGGTCGCCGGTGGCCTCGTCGGGCACCAGCGACGCGATCCGGAGCGAGCCGACCGGCGAGTCCACGGTGAAGATCCGCTCGACCTGCCCGTTGCGGAACGCGAGGCCGTACAGGTGCTGCGTCGTGGGGGGCACGAAGGCGTTCGAGGGGTACGACTCGGCGTAGACGAGGACGTGCCGCTTCGTGTCGACCCAGCTCGGCGCGGTCATGCCGACCGGCGGGATGGCCAGCGGCGTCCCGAGGTTCTTGCCGGTGTCGAGGTTGACCGCCTGGACTCGGGTCCATTGGCCCGTGAGGGCGCCGGAGAACGCGTACCCGATGCGGCTCGCGGAGTCGACGGCGACGTAGCCGTGGCCCGCGGTGTCCTTGGGGAACGGGTGCCACTCCGCCTGCTGGACGAGTCCCCCGTCCGCGTCGGCGGCACGCGGCAGCGCCGTTCCGACGACCGCGGCCGCGGTGGTCGCGAGCGCGAGCAGCAGCGCCCGCGCGCGAGTCCAACGCCTCACTGAAGCCCTCCCTGGACAACCGGACGGCACGAGTCCGTCACAAGGTGTACGGCGCCACCCCGCCTGCCGTTACGCCTCGCTCGCAGAAGGCCGCGGCGCCCGCCGGAGGCTGGGACCGGCGGGGCCGCGGAGCGTGGGGTCAGGCGCCGAGCTTGACGCAGGAGGCCGCGCCGACCGGGTACGGCTTGTACCCGTTCGCGACGTCGCCCGCCATGTACAGCGTGCTGCCGGAGTCGTACACCGGGTTGCCGATGTCGGTGCTGACGACGAAGTTCGTGAGCAGGTCGCCCTGGCGCAGCACCGGCGAGCCGAAGAGCTCGTTGGCGTTGACCGTGATCCGGACCTCGTTCCTGGCGAGGTCGAACGCACCCTTGGCGCCGGCGCCGGGGCCGAACTTGCTGCCCGCCGCGGTGATCTGGGCGAACAGCTTCTGGCCCGCGCCGTTGTGGGTGAACTGGAACTCGAAGTACCCACCGGTCGGCGACGTCGGCTCGCTGCCCACCGCGGCGAGCTTGGCGAGGCGGACGACGACCGTCAGGCGCTTCCCGTCGCTCACGATGTCGGCGCCGACGATGTCGAGCGACTTCGTGCCGGTGGTCAGGTCGCCGGGCTTGTCGGTCACGAGGTTGCACAGCGGCTTGGGCTTGGGGCGCGTCGCGGCGACGGCCCCGCTCTGCGCCGCGATCGCGACGGCCGCCGCGGCGACGAGTGCGGTGCGGATCCTCATGGCTGGAGCTCCTTCGTCGGTTCTGCTGGGAAAAATGATCCGGTGGTGCCCGACGGGTAAACGCCGGGCACCACCGGAAGTGACGCGCTACGCGAAACGGAGTTCGCGGGCCGAGCTACGGGCCGACGACACCCGCGCACACGAGGTTGTACCGCGTGGTCGGGTTGACGTTGGTCGGCTGGAACGCGCAGACCGCGACGGCGGTACGCGGCGGGTTGCCCTGCGGCGGGCAGACCACGACCACGACGCCCACGATCCGGACGAACTGGCAGTTCGTGAACGCGAACGGGCCACAGGAGCCCGACACCGTGCCGACGCCCTCGGCCGCCGAGCCCAGCGTGTCCGTGCCGGAGAACGAGCACGGGTACGAGCCCGGGACCGCCGTCGTGCCGACGCTCGTCGCCGTACCGGTGAAGCTGACCGACTGCGGCGTCGGGACGGCCGTCAGGCCGGGGCTGATCGTGCCCGAGCCGGTGATGACGAACGCGTCGAGCGCGGCGGCCGGGGACGCGGTGACCATCACGATGGGCATCGCGATCGCGGCACCCGCGAAGAGCGAGCGAACGAGCTTCTTCATACGAACCTCTTTCATGGAACGGGGGCAAAACCGACGCGGGGGACGGTATTGCGCGTTCCATGTGGCACGTAAGCGCCACCTGGCCACATGCCGTTGGCCAGGTGGCCATCACCAAACTGGCCAGGTGGCCATTTCCGGACGTCATCGGACACCGCTGCCCGACACGAGAGCCAGCAGCCCTTCGCGCGCGGCCACGGCGACCGCCTCCGTCCGGTGCGTCACGCCCAGCTTGCGGAGCAGGTTCGAGACGTAGCTCTTCACCGAGCTCGTGGAGACGCAGAGCCGCACGGCGATCTCGCGGTTCGACAGCCCGCGCGCGACGTACTCGAGGATCTCCCGCTCGCGCGCGGTGAGCAGCATCCGGCCGCGGGTGGCCGGGTTCAGCTCCTGCGCGATCAGCTCGGCCACCCGCTGGTCGATGAACGACGCGCCGCGGCCCACCGTACGGACCGCGTCCACGATGCGGGCGGGGTCGGCGTGCTTGAGCAGGAACCCGCTGGCGCCGGCGCAGACGAAGGACCGCACGCTCTCGCCGTCGGCGCTGGCGCTCATGGCCAGGCAGCGGGCGAGGTACGGCGGCTCGGTGATCCGCCGGCACAGGTCGACGCCGTCCATCGAGCCGCCGAGGCGGTGGTCGACGATGACCACGTCGGCGGGGCGCTCCCGGAGGTCGCAGAGCGCCAGCTCGGCGCTGTGCGAGTAGCCGACCACCTCGATGTCCTCCTGGGCGGACAGCAGCGCGTCGAGGCCGGAGCAGACGACCGGGTGGTCGTCGACGAGGTAGACGGACAGCGCGGTCATACGGGCACCCTCGCGGTGATCCGGAGGCCGTGCGGGACGACGTTCTCGAACGAGAACTCCCCGCCGACCTCGTCGAGCCGTCGCTTCATGCTGCGCAGGCCGAAGTGCAGCCCGGACGCCGCGAGCGCGGACGCGCGCTGGCCGAGCCCGGTGCCGTTGTCGGTCACCGTCAGCTCGACCGTCCCCCTGCGGTAGCGCAGCTCGAGGTACACGGCGCTGGCCAGCGCGTGCTTCTCGACGTTGACCAGCGCCTCGCGCGCCACGCGCAGGAGCGCCTCGGCGCGCGCCGGCTCGACGGCGACGGCGCGGCCGGAGGTCTGGAAGACGGCGTTGAGGCCCTCCGGCAGCTCGCGGGTGAGCGCGCGCAGCGAGCCGACGAGGTCGAGCCGGCCGCCCTTGAGGAACGCCAGCGCGTGGATCGCCTGCCGGAGCTGCACCGCGGCCGCGTCGGTGGCGCCCTTCGCCTGGCGCAGCGACGCGCGCAGCGCCTGGTCGGTGGCGGCCTGCTCGCACTGCGCGAGCTGGAGCCCGAGGCCGAACAGGGTCTGGCCGAGCGTGTCGTGCAGGTCGCGGGCGATGCGTTCGCGCTCCTGGACGACGGCGAGCTCGCGCTGCGCCTCCCCGACCTTGGCGGTCAGCTCGGCGCGCGACACGACGCTCGCGACGCCGGCCGCGATGGCCATGAGGAAGTCCTCCTCGGCCGGGCCGGGGTGCTCGGCGCCCTCGCGGACGCGGAGCAGGCCGACCAGCGCGCCGTCGAGCACCATCGGCACGACCAGCAGCCCGCCGTGCTCGACGGGGTGCGACGGCGGCGTACGCCACGCGCGCATCAGCGCGGAGAGCGCCTTGCCGGGCGGCCGGCTGGCGAACCGCTCGCTGCCGCGCGAGCCGCAGAGGTAGACGTCGATGGCCTCGCAGCCGGTCGCCACCCGGACCGGCCCGGCGATCCGCGCGACCACGGTGTCCAGGTCCGGCGCGAGCGCCAGCTCGTCGGCCAGGTGGTAGATCGTCTGGAGGTCCTCGAACCGGCGCTGGGTCTGCTCGGCGAGCCGCGCGCGGTCCAGCGCGAGCCACACCTGGCCGGCGACCGAGCGGGCGAGGCGCCAGCGGGTGTCGTCGGGCAGCTCGGCGCACGTCACGAGCACGAAGCCCGGCGTGGGCGCGTCGGTGAGCGGCAGCAGCACCGTGGGCAGGTCGTCCGGCAGCGCGGCGAACGGCGCCAGGTGGCGTACCGCGTCGGCGATGCCGCCCCGCTCGTCCGCCAAGGCGACGAGCGCCGCCCGCTCGTCCGCCGCGAGGGGGTACCGGCCCGGGTCGGGGTGGAACCCGCCGCGCGTCGCGAGCGTGACGAGCGCGTCGTCGGCGTAGACGTGCAGGCTCGCCCGGCTGCCCTCGAGCACCCGCAGCAGGCCGTCCAGGGCGACGTCGCAGACGCCGCGCGACGTCGTGGCGGCGTTCAGGTCGGCGGTGACGCGGAGGCTCTCGTCCAGGTTCTGCGCGCGGCGCACGGCCTCGTCGTACAGGCGGGCGTTGCGCATCGCGGTGGCGCAGCAGGCCGCGATGCCCTCCATCGTGCGGGTCTCCGCGGGCGTGAACTCGTGGCGCTCGTCCACGTAGTCCGCCACCAGCGCGCCGAGCGTCTCGCCGTCGGCCACGATCGGCGCGATCAGCAGCGACTGCAGCCCGAACTGGTCGATCCACTCGCGCGGGATCAGGTCGGAGGCGCCGACGTCGCTGATCGGCAGCGCCGCCGCCTTCCCGATGAGGTCGATCGCGTGCGGGATCGAGGCCAGCGCGATCGGCGGCATCTCGCGGAACCGGGCCAGCGCGGCCGGGTCCTCCACGGCGCCGTGCGACATCTTCGGCACCAGCCGCATCAGGTCGTCGAGCAGCAGGATCGTGGCCCGGTTGGCGGCCAGGACGTCGCAGGTCAGGCGCACGACGGTGCGCAGGATCTCGTCCAGGCCGAGGGAGGAGTTCATCGCCGTGGCGATGTCCGCCAGGGCGACGGCAGGGGTCAGCCGCGGCCAGTGCGGGCCGCGTACGGCGGATGCCGTGGACATCCCCGTATCCCCCTCCTGGGCGGTCCTGGGCAGACCGAACCTCTGGAAGGTGTACGGGCTCTCCCCGTCGAACGTTACGGACACACCCAGGAAACGTTTGAGAAGGTGCCCTCGCCCGACAGGACATCCCCGGAGTGACCCCGTGAGCGCCCAGCCGATCGACGTCGCCGCCGAACGCGCGGACGACCACGACGAGCGGTTCCAGGTGCTCTACCGCCGCTACTACGGCCGGGTGAAGGGCCTCGCGGCGCGCCGGTTCCCGGCGTTCGACAGCGAGGACGTCGCGCAGGAGACGATGGTCCGGGTCCTGCTGCACGCGCACCGGATCGACCCGTCCCGCGACCCGTGGCCGTACATCGCGGCGATCGCCGTCAACGTCGCCCGCGACTTCGCCCGCGCGCAGGCGCCGGAGCAGCCGCTCACCGAGGAGACCTACGAGCGCGAGGTGGCGCCGCCCGCCGACGAGCCGGTGCTCGCCGCCGACCGCAGCCAGGCCGTGCACAAGGTGCTCGACGGCCTCGCCCCCGCGTCCCGCCAGGTGCTCGCGCTCCAGGCGTTCGACGAGATGAGCGTCGGCGAGATCGCCCGCTTCCTGGGGACCAACGACAACGCCGTGCGGCAGAAGCTGTTCCGCGCGCGCAACCAGTTCCGCCGGGCCCTCGCCAGCGTGCCGAGCGGCGCGTTCGGGCTCGGCGCGCTGGTCCGGCTCCGCCGCCGCACCGCCGCGGTCAGGGCGGCCAAGCTCGCGCAGGGCGGCGGCTTCTCGTTCGCCGGCGCGGCCGCGCTCGCCGTCGCCGTGGCGGGCGCGGTGACGTACACCGTCGCGCCGCACGGCTCCGCGCCGCGGGCGATGGCCGCGCCGCGGGGCACCGTGTACGTCCAGGACGCCGGCCGCTCCGCGCCCCTCCCCGCCGCCCGGTCGGGCGCGGCGGCCGCCGCCGGCACCCGCGTGGCGTCCGCCCCGGCGCGCACCGGCGGCACCGAGCCGGCCGCGCCCCTCGTCGACGTCGCGCCCCGCCGTACCCCGGTCGTGGCCCGCGTCGGCAAGCCCGGCAACCTGATGCAGAACGGTCAGACGAACGAGGAGCACATCGGCGTGCACACCCCGTACGGGTGGGTGGGCGTCGACAACACCGGTCACAACTACGGCGGCGCCGGCACCCCTTGCCGCGTGTCGTCGGCGGTCCCCGGCTGCTGAGCCGTAAATGGCCACCTGGCCATCCCGGACGTAGCCACCTGGCTGTACCGCCCCTCACGCAAGGCCCCTAGGTTCGTGGCGCTGTTGCCGCGGGACGCCCAGACCCGCGGCCGAGAAGAGAACGGACGTACCCCCGTGCGCATCGCCATCACGAAGACCGGCCTGATCGTCGTCGCCGCGGTCGCGGCGACCGTCGCGCCGCCCGCCGGCCACGCCGCCGACGAGGCGCCCGCCGCGCCGCCCACGCCGCGCGAGGGCTGCGTGACGTTCACCGACGACGCGGAGGACGCCAGCGTCTCCGGGGCGCCGAACGACTCCGACCTCGACATCCTCAGCGTCGTGCTCGCCTCCCCGCCGGAGAAGCTGCGGGCCTACATCAAGGTGGCCGAGCTCAGCTCGCCGTCGCTGGGGGCGGGCCACCAGTTCGTGGTGTCGTACAAGCTGCCCAGCGGCAAGGTCGTCGACATCTTCGCCGGCGAGAGCGAGGCCGCCGCCGTGCACGACGTGGCCGGGCCGATGGTCGCGCCGCCGCTCACCGGCGCGAACTTCGACGGCGGCGCGATCGCCGACGCCAAGGTCGAGGCGGTGTTCGACGCCAAGACGCACACCGTCGTCATCACGGCCGACCGCGCGCCGCTCGCGGCCGCGGCGAAGGAGCCGCTCACCGACGGCATCGTCATGAGCTCGGTGACCGCCGCGTCGCAGGCCGACTTCGTGGTCACGATGATGAGCGCCGACACCGCCGCCGCGAAGGACGCGGCCGCGCAGGCGTACACCCTCGGCGACAACACCTGCTTCGCGCCGCCGGCGGGCAAGCTCGCGCTGACCGTTCCGGCGTACGTCGTCACCGGCCACACCGCGGTCATCGGCGGCACGCTGACCAACACCGCCGGCACCGCCGTCGCCGGCAAGAACGTCACCGTCTCGGTCGCCGGCAAGACCGCGCAGGTCACGTCCGGCGCGGACGGCACGTTCTCGGCGTCGTTCGCGATCAGCAGCCTGGCCGGGTCGTACCCGGTCACCGCGTCGTGGGCGGGCGACGACTCGCTCCAGGCCGCGACCGC
Source organism: Mycobacteriales bacterium (assembly GCA_036382875.1). Taxonomy (GTDB): domain Bacteria; phylum Actinomycetota; class Actinomycetes; order BP-191; family BP-191; genus BP-191. The sequence continues at coordinate 37,858 of DASVPJ010000041.1, read as the reverse complement.
GACCGCGCCGCTCACCGTGCGGATCCAGCCGACGTCGGCGTCGCTCGCGCAGACCGTGTCCGGCACCACGGCGTACGTCACCGCGACGCTCGTCGACGACCTCCGCAAGCCGCTCGGCGGGCAGGTCGTGACGTGGTACGTCGACGGCAAGTCGGTGGCGTCGTACCGCACCGACTCGCGCGGCAAGAGCACCCTGCGGACCGTGCGCGGCAAGACCGTCAAGGTCGTCTACAGCGGCGTCCGCAACCGCTACGCCGGCAGCACGGCGTCCCGCCGGACGTAGCCAGGTGGGCTCCCGGCACCTGGCCGGGTGGCCAGCAGAAGTGGCCGGGTGGCGCTACTGCGTCCCCGCCGCGCTGCCTAGCGTGCCTTGCGTCGGTACCCACCCCTCGACGAAAGGCACACCCGCATGAAGCTCACCCGCTCGCTCTTCCTCGGTGCCACGCTGGCGATGCCGTTCGCGCTGCTGTCGGCGTCGCCCGCCGTCGCCGCCAACGTCGACGTCGCCGCGATCACCGGCAGCGGCACCCTCTCGCCGGGTCTCACCGAGGTCGTGCAGAACCAGTCGATCTCGTTCACGGGCACCGCGACCGTGGTCGGCACCGACGGCCTGCCCGGCTCGTACCCGTGCTCGTTCTCCGGCACCGGCTTCGGCAACATGGCCGGCGGCACCGGCACCGTCTCGGGCTCCTGCGGCCCGCTGTCGTTCCCGGGCTGCTCGCTCGTGTTCACCGGCGTGCACGTGATCGTCGTGTGCCCGATCAACGGCGGCACCGGCGGCATCGGCGCCGGTGACTGCGTGTTCCAGCCGACGAACGTCCGGCCGACCACCCGCTACAACCTCGCGTGCGCCGCGGGGCTCGCGAAGATCTCGTAACGACGCTGCACGCGGGAGGGGCGGGTCGCGCGGCGGCCCGCCCCTCCCGCGCGTTCCGGCTCGGACCGGCGGTGACGTCATGGACGGCAGTGGCACGGTCGCCCCCGGTCTCCGGCGTCGACCCAGCCGCAGAGGGCGGCTCCCGTCAGGTCGTCGCGGCGCGCGGCCCGCCTCAGGCCGGTCGACACGAGGGTGAGGGACCTGGCCACCTGGCCGTGTCGCCGATCCCCCCGCGCCTCTACGGTCGCGGCACACCCAGCCCCGAGGGGGGACGATGTCGCACCGCCTGCTCGTCGCTGGCGCCGCCGCCGCGCTCGCGTTTCCGGTCGCGCCGCCCGCCGAGGCTCTGGACGCGAACGTCTACGTGATCACCGGCAGCGGGACCCTCAGCCCCGGCCTTACGGTGGTCCCGACCCCGCAGTCGATCTCGTTCACCGGGACGGCAAGCTACGCAAGCACGTTCCCTGTGGGTCTCGGCGGATACTCGTGCAGCTTCTCGGGAACGGACCAAATCGGCTCGGTGCTCCTCGGATTGGGTTCGCTCTCCGGGAGCTGTGGCCCGACGTCGGGCGTCGACATGGTCTTGGTGCGCGTAGGTCCCACTCTCTCCCTGACCACGGCCGTGATCGCCAGCGCGTCGCGAGGCCTGCACTTCGACTGTGTGTTCCAGCCCACGAACGTCAACCCGACGACGCGGTTCAACCTCGCGTGCGTCGTCGCGGTCGACTACCGGGTGCCGTAGCAGCGGCACCGCCCACCCAGCCAGGAGAACCATGAAGCTCCGTCCCCTCGTCGCCGTGCTCGCGCTCCCCCTCACCATGGCAAGCCCGGCCGCGTCAGCCCCGAACGCCGACGTGTTCGTGCTGACCGGCAGCGGAACGTTCACGCCCGGCTTCGGGCTCTACTCGCAGCCGCAGTCCGTGGCGTTCACCGGCACGATCACGAGCGTCGGTACCCGCGGCATCCTGGGGACGTACTCCTGCGGGTTCTCGGGCACCGTCGTCGGCACCATCGCGGTCGGCACCGGCACCATGTACGGCTCCTGCGGCCCCCTGCAGCTGGGGCTGTGCCAGGTCGCCTACGTGGCCGGCCTCATCGCGTTCGCCGGCCTGTGCGCGTCCACCGGCGCGCCGGCGGCGTTCACCTGCGTGGCGCAGTACGCCAACATCAACCCGACGACCCGTTACTACCTGATGTGCGAGGGGGCGTCGGTCACCGCGCCGTAGGCACGGTTGCGGGTCAGCGGCCGGGCGGGGCGCCGAGCCCGTCGACGGCGGTGCAGACCTTGGCGTTCGCGCCCTCGCAGTAGGTCCAGGCCACGATCCAGCACTCGTCCACGCACCACGAGCCGGCGCAGACGCCGGCACGGGTGGTGCCGGACTCGACGCCGTGGCAGGACCAGGCGGCGGACGCGGGGGCGGTGACGCCGAACGCCACGGCGGCGACAGCCGCACCGGCGAGCAGACGACGCATCACGGAGGGGCTCCTTCGCAGAACGGGGCTCAGCCGAGCTGGTTGATCAGGTCGCAGGCGAGGATGCGCGGGTGGCTGTCGAGGTCGCAGTAGAGCCACACCTCGACCGGCCCGCAGATCTCGCCGCACTGGTACGACACGCAGGCGCCGACGACGGTCGGCGTGCAGGCGGCGACCGCGCCGGCGGGGCTCGCCGTGGCGAACGCCGCGGCGATCAGGGGCAGGGCGAACAGACGGCGCATGCCGGGTCTCCTTGGGTGAGGCGAGGTCAGAGCTCGTACGCGTCGATCGCGGCGCACAGCGCGGCGGCGATCGAGGGCGCGCCGGAGCAGCGCGGGTCGACGACGAGGCGCGGACCGCACAGGTCGACGCACTCGATGCCGGCGCAGACGCTGACGTCGGTGCTGCCGGAGTACACGCCGTGGCAGGACACGGCGGCGGAGGCGGGGGTCGCGAACGCGAACGCGACGAGGGGCAGGGCGAGCAGACGGCGCACGAGGGTCTCCTTGCAGAGGGGTCGACCGGGCATCTCGGGCAGAGGTGGAGCAAACCGGCGGAACGGGCTCCGGGTCAAGCATTCGCCGCGCGCGGCGCCGTAGCCTGCCCGCGATGCGTACGGACCTGCTCGTCGTCGGCGGCGGCGCGATGGGCTCGGCGACCGCCTGGTGGGCGGCCCGCGCCGGGCGCGACGTGACGCTGCTCGAACGCCACCCCGGGCACCACGTGCACGGCTCCTCGCACGGCCGTTCGCGCATCTTCCGGCTCGCCTACGCCGACGGCTCGTACGTCGCGATGGCCCGCGAGGCGTACGACCTGTGGCGGCTGCTCGAACGCGAGAGCGGCGCGTCCCTGCTGCAGGTCACCGGCGGCGTCGACCACGGCGTGGCGGTCGACGACATCGAGGCGAACCTGCGCGCGCACGGCCTGCCGTACGAGCGCCTGGCCGCCGCGGCGGCGGCCGAGCGGTGGCCGGCGCTGCGGTTCTCCTCCGACGTCGTGCACCAGCCCGACGCCGGGCGGCTCGACGCCGACGCGGCGGTGGAGACGTTGCACGCGGAGGCGGCGCGGCACGGCGCCGACGTGCGGTTCGGCGTGACCGCCGTGGCCGCGCGCGAGACGTCGTACGGCGTCGCCGTCACGACGGACACCGGCGACGAGTACGAGGCGCGGGTCGCCGTCGTCGCGGCCGGCGCGTGGCTGCCGGGGCTGCTCGCGTCGTTGCCGGTGCCGGACGACCTGCCGCCGTTCCGGGTCACGCAGGAGCAGCCGGTCTACCTGCCGAGCGACGCGGCCTGGCCGTCGTGGATCCACCACCGCGCGGACGGCGTGCCGTACTACGGCCTCGGCGCGCCCGGCGAGGGCGTCAAGGTCGGCGAGCACGGCAGCGGCCGTCCGGTGACGCCCGACGCGCGGCTCGGCGTCGACGCCGCCGCGGTGCGGCGGGTCGAGGAGTATGCCGCCGAGTGGCTGCCCGGCGCCGAGCCGCGGGCCACCCGCGCGGACTCGTGCCTGTACACGACGACGCCGGACGAGTCGTTCGTGCTGCGCCGCCACGGGGCGCTCGTCGTCTGCTCGCCGTGCTCGGGGCACGGCTTCAAGTTCGTGCCCGCGATCGGCCGGCGGACGGCGGCGCTCTCAGGGTGAACGGCATTCGTGCCGAGACCACCTGCATGTCCCTGCTGAACTCCGTGGAGAAGCTCCGCAACGACCGCGCCCTCATCGAGCGGCTCATCGAGCGGCCCGAGCAGCTCGGCCCCGACTTCCAGCCCGTCCGCCGGCTCGACGACGACACGCTCGTCGGCTACAAGGCGACCGGTCGCGGCCAGGCCGGCACCGAGCTGAACAGCACGCTCGCGCTGCTGGAGTCGGCCCAGGGCCTCGGCCTCGTGGAGCGGCTGGACTGGGCGTTCCGCTGCCTCGCGTTCGACCAGTACCTCGAGCGCGGCGTGGACGTCGAGATGTGGATCACGCCTGAGCCGGAGACGTACGGCAGCGCGTGCCCGCCGCGGCTCGCCACCTCCTGGGGTCGCGGGCGGCGTTCCGTGAAGGTCGCGGCCGAGGTGCCGGCGCACGCGTTCGCCGACCCGGCGGCGCTGCGTTCGGGCATCGACGAGTTCCGCGGCTGGGGGTGGCGGATCGTCGCCGACGACGTGGCGGACGTTCCGGGCGCCCTCGGGCTGCTCGACCAGGTGCGCCCCGACGTCGTCAAGCTCGACCTCGACCGGCCCGGCCGTTCCGGCGCCGTGTCCGACGGGGTGCGCGCGATGCTCGACCTCGCGGGCCGCCGCGGCATCGAGGTGATCGCGCTGGGCGTCGACACCGAGCAGCGGCGTTCCGCCGCGACCGCGCTCGGCGCCACGCTCGGGCGCGGCCGGCTGCTCGGCATGCCGGGGCCGTTGCCGCGTTGAGCCAACCGGGTGATTCCCGGCTGATCCGTTCAGACCCCCTTCCGGTGGGCCGATGACTAGTGCGTTACTAGTCCGTGCGCGCTACCCGAGGCGGTCGTGATGAGCGTCGACATCGACCTGGACCAGGACAACCGTGTCGCGCTGCTCATCGTGAAGGGTGACCTCACGCCACGCAGCGCTCCGGCCGTCAGCGGCGCCATCGCGGGGCTCGTCGCCCGCGACGGCTACGACGTCGTCGTCGACCTCACCGAGAGCGGCACGCTGCTCGCCGGCGGCGTCCGCGCGCTGCGGCGCGGCTGCGACCTCGCGCACGAGCACCACCGTTCGCTGCGCGTCGCGTGCCCGCCGTCGTCGCCGGTGCGGCCGGCGTTGGTGCTGGCCCACCTCGACCAGGAGCTGCCGGTCTACGACACCCGCGACGAGGCGCTGCACGGCGCGTAACGCGGCTAGCTCGGCCCCTTGCGCAGGATCGGGTACGCGCTGCGCGCCGTGACCGCCCAGTCGTAGACGGAGAGCCCGACGCTGCGGCTGTCGCGGGCGCCCAGCACGAAGCGTTCGTAGTCCCTGCTCGTCGCCTTGGTTCCGACTCCGCCGGCGACGTGGACCACGGCGTTGGGGTCGTTCAGGTTCTCGCGGAGCAGGCGGACGTTCTCCGTCGTGTAGCGGTACGCGTCGCGGTACTCGCTGTCCGGCTTGCGGTTGGTCCAGTAGCCCATCGGGACCCAGACGTCGTAGCTGCTCCGGATCCGGCTCCACGGGAAGTCCGGCCAGAACTTCGGGTTCATCACGTCCGTCACCACCGGCGGCACCACGATCGCCGAGACGCTGCGCATGCCCGCCGCCTTGCGCACCCGCTGCGACAGCGCGACGAGGCGGTCGTTGCGCTGCTTCACGTCGCCGTTCTCGCGCGACTCGATGTCGATGCCGACGCCGTCGAACGCGTGGCCGTGCGAGCGGAAGTCGAGCATCGCCTTCACGTGGCGGAAGTCGCGCTCCTGGTCGAGGAAGCGCGGCAGGTACCAGGCGATCACCTTCATCCGCCGGGCGTGGGCGCGTTCGAGGAACTGCCCGAGCAGGTCCGGGCTGGCCAGGTCGCCGACGCCGTCGCGGTCCTTCGCGGCCTGGATGTAGAGCGTCTTCACGCCCTGCTGCGCCATCTCGTCCACCGCGCTCGGCCGCGTGGTGGCGTTGCCGAACTCGCGCGCGAAGTCGTACGCGTCGACCCACGTGCCGAGGCCCCGGTACGCGCTCGTGTCCGGCTTCGGCACCGGGTCCGGCTCGGGCGGCGGCGGCTTCGGGCAGGCGATCACCGGGTCGAGGCAGAGGGGGCGTTCCTGCGGCGCGGCGATGGCCCACGGCACGCCGAGCACCGCGATCGCCACCCCGGCCGCGACCGACCGCCGTACGCGCAGCACGATCCCCGCCCCTCCGCTGGCCAGACGTACGACGGTAACGCGCGCGCGGCCCCGGCGGAAGGTCGTGTAGAGTCTGCGCCACGCGCCGCTAGCTCAATTGGCAGAGCAGCGGACTCTTAATCCGCGGGTTCGGGGTTCAAGTCCCTGGCGGCGCACCCGTCTGACCTGGGCTTTCCCGCTCGGGCCTGGCCCTCTCCCGGTCATGCGCTAACGCCGCGCTAACACGGCTTCGTGCTCGTCGCTCCGTGCCCTCGGCAGCAGCACGACGTTGGCGATCCGCTCGGCCGCCTCGCGTGCCACAGCGGGCACGACGACCGTGTAGAGCGCCGAGGTGATCGACTCGCTGGAGTGGCCGAGCCGGTCGCTGACGACCTTCATCGGGACGCCCGCCGCCAGCGCGAGGCTCGCGCTGGTGTGCCGCAGGTTGTGCAGCCGGATCAGCGGCAGCCCCGCCTCCTTCGCCAGCCTGCGGAACAGGTGCGTCACGTGGTCCGGCCGCAGCATCCGGCCGTCCTCGTAGGTGAACACGTGGCCGCTGTCGTGCCACGCCTCGCCCCACGCGAGCCGTTCGCGCCGTTGCCGCGCCTGGTGCTCGCGCAGCATCGCCACGGTCGCCTCGGACAGCGCGACCGTCCGCTCCCCCGCCTTCGTCTTCGGCGGGCCGATGCGGACCTCCGTGCCGACCGCGACGACCTGCTGGCGTACGTGCAGCACGCCCTCGTCCAGGTCCACGTCCTCCCACCGGAGCCCGAGCGCCTCGCCGCGCCGGAGTCCGGTCAGGACGACGACGCCGTAGAGCGCGTAGAGCCGGTGGCCCTGGATCGCGTCGAGGAAGATGCCGACCTGCTGCGCGTCCCACACGACCGGCCGGTACAGCGCCGTCCGCGGCAGCTCGACGTGCAACGCCGGGTTGTGCGCCAGCATCCGCCGCTTCACCGCGCTGTTGAGCGCGCTGCGCAGCGTCGAGTAGATGCGCCGCACCGACGCCGGCGACAACGGCTTGCCGCTGACCCCGGTGACGAGGTTGGAGAACATCTGCTCGATCAGCTCCGGCCGACGTTCCAGGTCGGCGAGCCGGTACTGCCCAAGCGCCGGGACCAGGTAGTCGTCCAGGTGCTGCCGGTAGGACAGCCGGGTGCTGTCCCGCAGGCCGCGCTTCCACGACAGCCACTGCTCCAGGTACGCGCCGACCGTCGTCCCGTACGCCTCGCCCGTCCGCGACCTCAGCTCGCCGAGACGCTTGCGCCGCTGCTCGACCGCTTCCCGCTTGGTCGGAAAGCCTCCCTTCGTCTCCTGCCTTCTCTCGTTGTTGGCGTCCCGGCCCACGTCGATGACGTAGGACCACGTGCCGGTGCACCGGTGCGGCGCGTAGCCACGACCGCCCGCGTTGCGCGGGCAGCGCCGTGAGTGCCGCTGGTACACGCCCGACTCTTTCGTCATGGCCTGCCTCCTTCGGAGGCAGCCGGGGCAGTTGGTGACCCGGTCACCATGCCACCGGACTGCGACAGCGGACCAGGGTCGAGGCCGAGAAGCGCCAGCAACGGAGCGGTCGGGATCCGCAGCCGCCGTCCGAGCCGCAGGACCGGCGTCGGCCAGAGCTCGGCGACGGCGAGGTCGTAGGCCGCGGAGCGGCCGAGTCCGAGCAGCCGGCCGGCCGTGGGGACGTCGAGAACGGGCGGCAACGACGCCGGGTCGATGGCGCTCATGGTGGCTCTCCTCTCGCCCGTCCCGGGCTACCGGGACGTGGGGGGACGGTCGGCTCGGGACTTCACGAAAGGTTCACGGCCGAGTTACCACGGCGGTGAGATCTCCGTGAAGTTCTCGTAACCGGGGACCCGCTCAGGGTGGTGCCTCGGTCCACGCACCGAGGCACCACCCGAGGAACCACCCTCGAAGATCTTTTTCGGAGGCCGCTCCACCCCGCTGACCTGCGGTTTTGCACTCCGCCGGGGGTCGGTCGTGCCACATGTTCGGGGCTGCTTCGCACCCCCGAACATGTGGCACTCCCTCGACACGCACATTGGAGAAGGGAGGGCAGGTCAGCGGGGTGGAGCGGATCAGGTCAGCAACAAGATCAACAACATCAGGAGAGAAGCGAAGAAGAAGAGACGAAGGGGTCGGGAGAACAGCAGAGGTCGAGGAACGGGGTCGGGTCAGGCGATGAGTCGGCATTCGCGGCAGGTAGCGCGGAGCCTGTTCACGGTGCGTCGGGTGACGCCGAGCCGGAGGCCGATCTCGCGAGCGGTGTGTCCGTCGTCGGTCCAGCGTGCTACCGCGTTGAGGATCGCCTCGGAGCGGCCACGGCCCCACGTCCGGTCGGCGCTGACCACCTCGGTCAGCAGGAAGTCCTCGACGCTCACGACCGGCTCCGGCTCGCCGTGCTCGCGCCGCCACGCCGCGCGCTCCGCGGACGTCATGCCGCCGGCCACGCCGTCCACCGCGGTGCGCAGCGCCCATCGGCGGCACTGCCGCAGCACCGGGCACGCCCCGCAGAGCGCCAGCGCCTCGTCGTTGCTGCTCTCGTCGCCGAACACGTCCGACCACCCGGCGCACCGCGCCCGACCGACCCAGGAGGAGTACGACTCGTCCGCGCGGTCGCTGGTCAGGTGCGGCCGGCAGCCGTCGATCTGTGTCGTCATGGCGCCTCCTACCTACGCCGCGTCGTTCGCGACTGCGGCGTTGAGCCAGGCGGCGTCGTACGGGGTGGTCGTCGTCACCGCGACGTGGATGCCTGCCAGGTCGTCGGCGGTGTAGCCGAACGGCAGCAGCTCGCCCGCGAGTACCGCCGTCCACGCCAGGACCGTCACCGCGTCCCGCGCCTCGGCGAGGGTGTCCGCGAAGGCGTAGAGACCCGCGAGCGGGCTCGCCGGGTCGCACACGTGCGCGCACCAGCGCGTCCCCGTCGCCTCGTCCGCGCCGTCGTCGCGGGCTGCCGCAACGCGCAGCAGCAGGAACGTGCGGTCGATCTCGTCAACGATGGTCTGCGTCATGCCGTCCTCCCGTGGTCGTGGGTGGACCGCCGCGAAGTGCGGCGCGTCCGTACGATGCGGGTCCATGCCAGCCGACGATCTGGACGAGCGGCTCTGCCAAGCGCTCGGCCTGTGGGTGCGCGAACTGCGGCACCGCCGCGGCTTCACGCAGCCGGTCTGCGCCGAGCGCGCCGGGATCAGCGTCGCGTACCTCTCCGAGATCGAGACCGGCCGCCGCAACCCGACCGTCGCGATCGTCGTGCGCCTCGCCCGAGCGCTCGACGTGAAGCCGAGCCAACTCATGGGACGTCTCGATCAGATCGAGTGAGCGATCATGGACCATCGTTGAAGTTCACCTGACCGCCGAAGCGCCCGCAAGAGGCCGAACGGAATCTGTGGAGAACTCGCCGCCGGCCCCGCCTTGTCCACAGGAGTACACCGCAAGCCGGGCACGTCCGGTCGAGCGCCCCGGGCCGCGCATCCTGCGGGGCCGCCCCTCCAAGCTCAAGGGCGCGCTTCGCGCGTCGCTCCGCGACCGCCCCCGGCGGCCCTTGACCTCGGAGCCTCTACGGCCCCTACGGACAGGAAGAGCGGGCAGGCAAGAACGGCCTGCCCGCGAGGCGCGCGGCCCACGCCGCTCTCGCCCCCGCACACCGACGCTCACACTCACGCTGAAGTGTCGGCGGCGTCTCGTCCCAGCCGACACCCGGCTGCGCACGAACATCGAACGATCTGTACAAGCTAGTGCGATAGGTTATGGCATCAGTCGTTGCCGGATCGGACGCCAGGGCCGATGGGTATGTACAGCACCAGACAGGGGAGAGGCGTGGCGAAGACACGGGTGTTTGTAAGTTTCGACTATGACAACGACAGTGATCTCAAGACCTTGCTGATTGGCCAGGCAAAGAACTCGGATTCGCCATTCGAGGTAGTTGACATGTCCATCAAAGAAGCGTCGCCTGATTGGCGGTCGCGCGCGCGGAGACGGATCAAGGGCGTCGACCAGGTTGTAGTGCTGTGCGGTCACCACACGCACACCGCCACCGGAGTCAGCGCTGAAGTATCGATTGCCCAGGAGGAAGGCAAGTCGTACTTCCTGCTACGTGGGCGGGCCACCGGAACCTGCACGCGCCCCACCTCCGCCAAGTCAACCGACAAGATGTATAACTGGACCTGGGACAATCTGAAGCTACTTATCGGTGGCTCGCGCTGAGATGACTGTCCCAGCCGCTAGTTCCGAGGCCACAGTTCTCGCGTTGTACTCGCTTGCGGTTGAGATGGCGGATCGGGTATCCGCAAGGCGAGCCTCGGCGAACAGCTTCTTTCTGACCTTGCAGACCGGCCTTGTTGCCGGTCTTGCGCTCTTTGCCACAAGGGTCAGCGACAGCGGCGGCCAGGCCGCACCTGACCGGTTCGTTCTCGTGGTTGCAGCCTTTGCTGGAGTACTTCTCGCCGGCGCCTGGTGGCTCCTTCTCCGGAGTTATCGGAAGTTGAATTCAGCGAAGTTCACCGTGATCAACCGCATCGAACAGGACCACTTCACGGTGCGTCCGTTCGTGGACGAGTGGGTCGTCTTGAGGCCGAACACCGACCCTCCGACCAAGCTCAAGTGGCGCGATCGCTACGCCGAGCTCGGCTTCATCGAGCAAGTGACGCCGGTCGCATTCGGGGTAGTCTATCTCGTGCTGGCAACGTATCTGGTTGTCCGATGAGCTACATCACAGACCTCGCGGACAAGATCCGCTCACAAGTACCGGAAGCTCTTATTCCAGCAGAATCAACAAGTCTGTTCCTGATGTATGCCGTACTCGCGCGCGCAAAGGGCGCGGCCGTAACTGCCGCCGATGTGCATGACGCATGGGCGGCATGGATGGAGTCAAGCGGCCGCGAACACGACGCCATTCGGCCGTTCGAGTCTTTGAGTGACGACACGAAGGACGAGGATCTGCCGTTCGTTGACGCAATCCGCAAGGCGTGCGACGACTAACATTATGCCGACCCGACGCTTAATGAGTCACCTGCTGCAATCAGATCCGCAGGCAAGCCCGGCGGCATCCGAAGTCGCGAACCCGCAGCAAGGTCGGTGTAATAGGACCCTCTGCACCGTCCGACTATGGGAGCCACTGCGCTCGCCGCACAGCCGCTAGGTGCCGAATGGTACGCGCCGCGCAGAGGGCAATGTCTCGATTGTTGCCTGTTGGGATACCTCGTTAAGTGCATCCGGTCGCTCGGCCGCGCGGGAGTCGGCGCGAGCGGCTAGCACCCGCCGTCGCGCGACGCGGTTGAGGGCTGAGGGCCAATCCTCCCACTGACACGCCAACGCGGTCGCCGGTAACGTGCGTTCGGACGATGAAGCAGTTGGGGGTCAGATGCTCCGAATCATGCTCTGCGGCGCAGCGGACACGCGCAATGTACTCGAACACTTCGAACGGGTCGTTCGTGACGTCGGCGGCCAGCCAATGACCTACCTCCAGGGCGCGATCACGTACAGCAACGCAGTCGGCGCGCGGTTCGAGGCCAACTCCCGTGCGTCGGTCCTCGACGCGGACATCTGCGTCTTCGTCGTCGTGGAGGACTACGGCGACCTCACCTGGCGCACCGAACTCGACACGGCGCTGCAAGCGGGCACGCCGTTCCTCGTGCTCTGCCTGGACGCCACGTACGCGAAATACCGCATCCTTAACGAGCTGCGCAGCCTGGACGGGGTGACCGACCCGAGCGACCGTAGAATGACCCAGGTGCTCCGGTCCCTCGAGTACGACTGGCAGTTGACCGTCGCACCATTCACTCCGGCGACCTTCGAGCAGAAGATCCGCGAGCAGCTCGGCGGCCTCTTCGAGGCCGGCATGCGGCTGGTGCAGCAGCGCAACGTGCGAACGGCGCTGCGTCTCACCGTCGCCGATGCCGACAAACTGTCGGCATCCGACGTCCAGCGACTGGTCGAGCTGGCGACCGACGAGCTTGAGGACAAGGGGCCGCGCAAGCGCGCGATCCGGCTGCTCGCCGATCGGGGCGGGTTAGACGAGGACGACGTCTTTGCGCTGCTCGAATCATCAGAGCAAGGTGTTCAACGGCTTGCGTTCGACACGTTGCCCCGGTTGGTACGCGCACCCGTCGGGGACGAGTTCCTGATCCGCGCCGTCGAGGTCGCCAATAATGCCGATGACGTGGGCATCCCACGAAGGCTCGTGCCAGCGTTGGTCCAGCTCGACCGCGCCGGCGCCGTTCGCGCGTTCGAGCATCTGACGCTCGCCGAGGAGGGCACGCGACGTCGGCTTGCCATGGCGCTCATCGCTGTCGAGGAAGCGATTCGTGAGGCCGAGCTCAACGATGTCGCCCGGCGGCTCCTCGATCGGTGCCTCAGCGTGTCGGCGGAGCAGGACTGGAAGACGGCCGCACGTGAGATGCGTGACCGGCTAGCTGCTAGCCGCTGAGAGTCATCCGGACCCGGGGTGAGGGTCCGCGCGTTCGAGTGTGTCGTCCGCTTTCAGCCACAGTACCGACATCTTCCGGGCAACCAACCGGCCTGCATGAACTCGCTAGGTACAGCACCGATGGGCGCGCCCTGATTGCATCGTGGCGGCACGCTCGTTCCGATTGTCGCAGAGCGGCGCCGCGGCGCTCTCACCGATTGAGCTCTCTCGCAAGTGTTTCGACCAACACAACCCGGCTGGGGTCGCCGTCCACTATTAGCGTCACACGCTTGTCGAGCAATTCTTCAGCAACGCGTCGGGCAGCCCGCACCTGGTCATCTGTGAGTTTGTCTGACTTCTTCATCTGTATCATTGTCTCAATGGCCTTGGCATGCTCATAGTTCGACCGAGGCGTCTCTATTATGCGCAACACTGCGTCGAAGTTCTCTTTGTCGGGCCTTACGCGAGCTAGAACGAGGCCTGCCACTCTGTCCCCATCGGCGCCGTCCAGTAGTTCCGCGGTGAGACTTGCCGGATATTTCTGGCGTAGGGCTTTATACTCTATCTCTCCGAGGGTTTCCTCCAGCCTGTTCGTTCGGCTAACACCCGGAATCGTCGTCTCTCGAATATCATTATATTTACGGATCTCTGGCCGCAGATCGTCGCGGGTAAGCTCGCGATCCCGACTGTGGCCCCTGGACTCAAGTTCTCGCTCCAAGGTCCGCAAGGCTACGGGACTAAGCGGCGAGCGCATATCACTGGGCGCGCTAGCTTCGGTGATGATCCTGACTAGCTCATCCCTTGGGACTTCGCGCGCCAACGCACTGAAGGCAGTCAGGTAGTTCGGGCCAACTCCTGTTGACTCGACATGCTGAATCGCGTTCATGATCTTCGTGGCGGGCGGACCCATGATCGCTTCCAAGTTGTCCCCTGGGCTTGGCCGGTCATACGTGGCCATGGTGACTCCGAGGAGATCAGATGGGAGGTTGAGCACATCTTCACGGCAATGCACCAAGAACGTGCGGCCCGGGCCCAGCGCACCGACAAACAGACCGGCTTCAAAGATCACATTGTCACGCGGAGCGAATCCAGTTTCGCCATGCTGTTCTATAACGTCGTCCGGTGTAAGAAGGAGGGCAGCAAAGTCGTACCGATGACTTGCGTCTACGAGACTTTGCAGTGTTGCCGAGCCGACGCGAACGACTCCCTGGCTCCAGACATCAGGTCGACACGTCCTGCTGAGGTTGAGTTGAAGCTGGTTCGCCAGGAGCTCTCCCTCCGCAGAGGATCCGATGAAGATGGTAGGACGAAGTGCCATGGCCCGAGCCTACTTCAGTCAGGCTCAATGCTCGGAATGTTCCGACTTCATTGTCAGTCCGTTGATCGCCTCGTCCCAGGTCCATGCGGAGGGCGAGGGCGGTAAGCCCCCTCGGCGTGGGAGGCGTCGTCAGTGGTACACGCGACGTCGAGACCGTGGGCGGTGAGGGATCCGTCCTCTCGGCGTCGCGGCATCGACGCAGCGCCCTTGAGCAGGAGCGGCAAACGACGAAGACAGCGACCGTTGTACATGATGCGCTTCAGCAGCCTCAAGATCGTAGATTGACTGACCTGGGGCGCGGGTCGGCGGGACGACTGAACGGGCCGGCACGCCAGAGGTGCGTCTTCGTCGGCGGTCGAGGCAGTTGCTGAGGCGCCGCCCTGATGAGTCGACTGGTCGGCACCACGTCCTCGCGTGCTAGCAGCGCTAGCATGGCCAACAGACGTATCCGGAGTTCGTGCTATACGGCGACATCCGACGGGGCAAACCGCAGGTCAGGCGGTTGTCACCAACTGCCCCGGACTGCCTCGGAAGTTGCCCTGCCTTTAAGTCCGCGGATCCAGGGTTCAAGTCCCTGGCGGCGCACCCGTCTGACCTGCGGCTTGCTCCCCGGAGCGGGGCGTTCAACATCGCGTTGAGGCCGGATGTGGCGGATTGCTGGCAACCCGGCCGGACCTGCGGCGGGTGCGCCGCATCCTCATCTTCACGTCGTCGCCCGACGACGAGACGACCCGTCGATGGCACGACCCCGCGCTCTCCAGCCTCGCATCCGCCGCGCGGCCGCGGCTACCTGTACGACTGGCGCGACGCGAGCGGCAGGACGTTCAGCCGCAGGCCGGTGAGACGATCCGCCGAGGCGCTGGCGTTTAATGCCGCATCGACACCGAGCTCGCCGCGGGCACGTTCGCTCAGGTTGGTATTCAACGGAGCACGAGAACAGCGTGCGATCTAGGTGGGCGGGCGACCTGCGAGATCCTCCAAGCGCTGGAGCAGAGTCGTAAGAAACTCCTGAGTGTCAGCGTCGTACGAGATGAGTTGATCGATCATCTTGTCCGCGACGGTCAGGTCGCCCGCGACACGTTTTTCGAACTGTAGAGCGAAGGCTCGCCCGGCGCGGTCGTCACCGAGTCGGCCAAAGTAATTCATCGCCACGTTGAAGATCGCGTTCGCCGTGCTCGTCGCAGCGTTCTCGATGGACGCATCCGGCGCGTCCCAAAGACGAAGCCGGCCCTGTACCCGCTCATAGTACAGTGGGTTAAGCTTTTCAATGGTTCGTAAAGACTCGCCCGACGCCTCACGAGCGCGGCTCTTTTTTCTGAACAAGGCTTGCCCCCGATCGCACTACCCGTAACGAGAAGCCACCTCGTCATCGCATGATACGCGTTGATGCGCCACCCGCTCACCCTCAAGGGCACACCCTACGCACGCGGCGCCGCGACGACCTGTGGCGCGGTTGGGCGACCCGGGCCGCGCCGCCCGCGATCGCGATGAGTGCGCTAACACTGCGATAACAAGCGGTGCCGGACAAGCCCGGATGTGCCGAACTGCGACGACACGGCCTTCCGCAAAGTCGCAGGTCAGGCGGGGTGTCACCAACTACCCCGGACTGCCTCGGACGTAGTAGCCCTGCCTCTTAATCCGCGGGTTCGGGGTTCAAGTCCCTGGCGGCGCACCCGTCTGACCTGGGCTTCCCGCTCGGGCCTGTCCCTCTCCGCCGTGCGCCAAGACCGTAGGTCCGCTGCCCCGTCAGCAGTCGATGGTGAGCACGCCGCAGGCGGTCGGCAACGAGAGGCCGGCGCAGAGCGTCGTGCCGAAGCAGTGGTGGCCGTCGGTGATCAACGGGTGGGTGCCACCCTGCACGTCCTGGAGCTCGGGGGCGGTGAGCTCGCGAAGCTCCTCGCGGGACAGCCGCAGCGTCTTCTTCATCGTCTGGTCACCTTCGCGGGGTCGGGTCGGGCAGGTCGCACGGAGTGTCCTCCCCCACCCCGCTGCGGTGCACGCGCGCGCCGCGTTACACCTTGACGAAGTACGGCAGCAGCCTCGATCGGCACGAGCCGGTCGCGAGCCGCGCGGCGAGGCGCCGCTTCCACGCCGCGCCGAACTCCGGCTCGCGGAAGCGCTCCGGCGCCGCGATGCGCCACGCGGTGTCGAGCGTCACCCAGTACGACACGACCACGTCGTCGTCCACGTCGAGCAGGATGGCGAGCTTGTCCGGGATCTCGGTCCAGTGGATCCCCGGGTACCGGTGGTGGACGCTGTGGAAGCCCTGGTTGAACACGAAGAAGTTGAGGACGTTGCCGACGGTGTTGATCGAGGCGCTGTCGCCGGCCCGCCCGGTGGCCGGCGCGTGCGTCAGCCAGGCGAAGTAGCCGCTCGTCAGCAACGTCAGCACGAACGGCAGCCAGTAGAACGCCAGCATCGGGTACGGCCACGCGACGGTGAGCGCGGTGACCGTGCCGATGACGACCGCCTCGTCGAACAGGAGCTGCCGCCGCCGCGTACGCCGCGCCGGTGAGTCCGCGCGCCGCAGGATCTCGTCCACGCAGGCGGCCTTCACGCGCCACGGGAAGCGCAGCCAGTACCAGACCGCGCGGCCGCCGGTCTCGTAGCCGACCGTGGAGGTGACGTCGCGCGGGCCGTTGTCGAACCGGTGGTGGTGCGACACGTGCATGACGCGCATCTCGGTGGCGCTGAGCATGCACGGGAAGCAGCAGACCAGGTCGGCGAGCCGGTTCGGCAGCCTGGACACGAACAGCGGGCGGTGCGCGTGCATGTGCAGCACCCCGACGGTGGCCGAGTAGTTCAGCAACGTCAGCAGCACGATCGCCGGCGCGGCGGTCCACCAGGCGCGGGGGCCGAACGGGCTGAGGCACGACGCGAGCAGCGCGACGTAGCAGAGCACGTGGCCGATCGGGAACACGTTGGCGCCGCGCTCGACGCGCAGCACGCGCTCGGCGAGGCGTTCGAGGCGCGGGAACGCGCGCGGGACCGCCGGCGGAGCGGGGCGGACGTCGGTGACGGCGGTCACGACGCCGCCGCCCGCTGCAGGAGGTCGGCGAGCTCGCGCAGGTCGCCGGTGTCGCCGTCGTCCGTCGGCTCGACGGCGTCGAGTACGACGTGGTCGGCGAGCATCATGGCCCGCACCTGCGCGGGCGGCAGC
This sequence comes from Mycobacteriales bacterium, assembly GCA_036382875.1. Taxonomy (GTDB): domain Bacteria; phylum Actinomycetota; class Actinomycetes; order BP-191; family BP-191; genus BP-191. The sequence goes on along the minus strand of DASVPJ010000041.1, from coordinate 20,825 downwards.
GGGCCGCGCAACGGGCCGGCGGGCAGCGGCGCCATGAGGTGGGTGGCCGCGTCGACGGCCAGCGCGGCGACGCCCCGCCCGGTCGTGCCGCGGGGTGCCGTGAACAGCACGAGGTCGTCGCCGGCGCCGGCCGCGGTGACGGTGCGGTTGAGGCAGGCGTCGGCGGCGACCTCGACGCGGCGGCAGAGCCGCTCGAACGGCCGCTCGCCGCGCGCGGCCAGCACGGCGCGCAGGAGCCGCGCGCGGCGCGGGACGGGCGGCCGCACACCGGCGGCACGGCAGAAGTACGCGGTCGTGTGCAGCATCATCGCGGCGACCGCGACGCGGCCGCCGCAGCTCGCGGCCCGGCGGTGGAGCGACCTGACGAGGTCCAGCGCGGCGAGCGACCCGGTCAGCGACGACAGGAAGACGACGTAGCGCAGCTCCTCGGCGGAGTCCGCGCCGTACGGCGCGCGGGTGTCGTCGCGGAGGTCGTTGGCGAGCTGCAGCAGGTAGCCGACGGCGCGGTGCACGCCGCGGTCGGCCGGACCGTCGTCGCCGGCCTCGTCGGTGACGACCTCGCCGGCGTACGCGACGGCGCGGCCGAGGACGTCGCCGCCGTACGCGCGCCGCTCCTGCCGGCCGGCGTGCGCGGCCATCGCGGCGGCGACGTCGGCGACGAGGCGTTCGACGCGCCGCCCGCGGTCGGCGTCGAGCGAGGTGACGAGCGCGCGTACGAGGTCGATGCGGACGGCGAGCGCGCGGTCGAGGTGCTCGGACGGCCGGCTCGCGCGCAGCGTGCCGGCGGCGGGCATGGCCGGTGACGAGCCGGTGAGGTAGCGCGCCGCGGCGTGGATGCCGGCCACCGGGTCGGGGCCGAGGTCCTCGAACGCGTCGAGCACCCGGCAGGCCAGGAACGCCGCGGTGGCCTCGTGCCGCTGGCCGGCCGGCAGCATCGCGATCGCCATGCCGAGGTTCCGCCCCGCGGGCACGAGGGCGGCCCGGGCGAGCGCGCGCGGTGACCGCGCGCGGAGCACCCGCTCGACGGGCGGGGCCGCGCGCAGCGCAACGCTGCCACGGGCCAGCAACGCCGCCCGCACGAGCGCGTCGGCGGTCACCGTCCGTCCCCGACGGTCCGCGTGGCGAGGTCGGCCAGGGCGCGGGTGGCCGCGGACGGCCGCAGCACGCGCAGCGCGTCGACGGCTTCCCCGACGACGCGCGCCGCCTCGCGCCGGGCCCGGACGGTCGCGCCGGACGCGGTGACGTCGTCGCACAACGCGACGGGGGCGACGTCGGCCGCCGCCCAGCGATCGCGCGCCGTGGGCGAGGTCGCGAGCCACTCGATGATCGGCCACGACAACGTACGGCGGGACGCGTCGGTGCCGCGCCGCTTGCCGAGCGTCGCGGCGCCCTCGACGTCGCGCACGTCGTCGACGATCTGGTACGCGACGGCGAGCCGGTCCGCGAACGTCCGCAGCGCCGCGCGCTCGGCGTCACCGCACCGCGCCACGGCCGCGCCCATCTCGCAGGCCAGCCGGAACATCGTGCCGGTCTTCGCCCGCGCGACCTTGCCGTAGTGGCGCCGGGACGACGCGACGTCACCGGTCGGCGCCACGGTCTCGAGGAGCTGGCCGAACGACAGCGCCCCGAGCCCGCCGTCGCCCACGCGCCGGCTCGACGGCGTGATGCGGCGCAGCGTGTCGCTGCGGTCGAGGACGTCGGCGCACAGCCGCAGGGCCTCCCCCGCCAGGTGGAACCCGGCGCGGGCCGCGCGGCCGACGCCGAACGCCGCCGCGACGGACGGGGCGCCACGGCGTTCGGTGGAGCCGTCGCAGATGTCGTCGTGGATCAGCGACGCCTCGTGCAGCATCTCGATCACGGCGGCGAGCTCGACCGCGTCCCGCCGGTCCCACGCGGTGAGCGGCGCCTCGCCGAGCGCCGCGCAGCCGAGGACGAGCCGGGCGCGCAGCCGCTTCCCCGGCACCGCGAGCACGTGGGCGTACACGTCGTCGAACGCCGAGCCGGCCGTCAGCCTCCGGGCGAGCTCGTCCTCGACGGGCGCGAGCGGGAGCTCGTCGAGACCGGAGAACGTCGCCTCGCGCGAGGCGAAGACGGTCACCGGCCGCCGGCGGCCGAGGGAGTGCGACCGGCTTCGCGGGCCGCGATGGCCTGCGTGTCCTCGTAGTCCTCCTGCGCGACGACCTTGCCCCAGCGGGAGGTGATGAACATGACGCCGCGCGTCTCGGTCCGGTCCGGCGCCACATGGGTGACCCGCACCGCCGCGCGGGTGTGCCAGGGGAAGCCGTTCACCAGGATGTCGTCGACGTGCATCTTCATGCCCTCGGCGGTGTACCGGGCGAGGAACGCCTCGATCTCGGCGCGGCCGCGGTGCGTCGCGAACTCCTCGGTCGACGGCGGGGTGTCCCGGTGCTGCATCGCCCAGGAGTTCTGGCCTGGGAACCTCAGGACGGCGTCGTCGGCGTACCTCGCCGCCGCCGGGCCCGGGTCGCCCGCGACCAGCGCGGCGACGTCCTTCCGGATCAGCGAACGAACGATCGCCTTGTACACGCGGCCGCCCCCCTCCGCACCTCGACCACCGCCTCGTGCGGCTCGGTCCATGGTACGCGCGCCGCCCCCGCCCGCCGGGCCGGATCAGCCGGTCGGGGCGTCGCGCGACGGGCTCACCGGCGCGGGTTCACCGCGGCGGCGACGGCGTCGAGGACCGCGGCGTAGAGGGCGGGCGTGACCCGGTCGTACTCGGCGTTGGCCTCCTCGTCGTCGGGCGGCGGCCCGATGTCGTTCCAGGTGCCCATGCCGCCGAACACGTACGCGCCGACGGCCGCCGCGAACAGCCGGCGGCGGTCGAGCTCGGCCGAGGGCGGCAGGACGTCGTCGTGGTGCTTCGTCGCGGGGTCGTCGTCGGTGAGCCGGGCGAGGGCGCGTTCGAGCTGACCGCCCCAGAACGTCTCGTCCATCCGGCGGGCGAGCTCGCGCGCCGCCCGGACGAGCGCCTCCAACGCGGCCGCCGCCTCGGGGATCGTCGGCCGCGGGGCGAGGTCCGCGATGTCGGGCCGCCCGACGCAGTGGACCGCCCACACCCGCTCGTCCGCCTCCGTCGGCACGCGGTCGACGTGCCGCGACGCGATCCACCGCAGCCGCGGCTCCGCGCCCTCCGTGACGATCGAGACGCGGCTGCCGTTGGTCCACGCCGCGAGCAGGTGCGGGGCGAGCGTCGGGACGGCGAGCGGCCGCGGGTCGAGCCAGAGCGCCGTCACCCCCCACTCCGCGAGTTGCCGGAACCAGCCCGCCGCGCTGTCCTCCGCGTGCGTCGTCACGGGCGGCGAGCCCTCCTGCCGCTCGAACCGCACCGCCCGCACGTACCGGAACGTCGAGCCGGCCTCGACCCGCGCACCGGCCTCGGCGTCGCCGGCGAGGGCGGCGTTGCCCTGCGCGACGAGGGCGGCGAGCTGCGCGACGGCGGCGTCCACGGCCGCAGCGTAGAGGCGCCGGGCGGCGCGGGGGCCGAGGTGCAACGCTGGCGCCCGGACCGGACATGCGCCTGGCGACGGGGTCCGACGACAGGTGGGCGGCTGGGTGGACGACGACGAACGGCGCGAGCTGTTCGAGAGCGCGTACCGCGCGCTCTACGCGCCGGTGTGCGGCTACGCCGCGCGCCGCCTCGCCGACCCGCAGGACGCCGCCGAGGTCGTGGCGGAGACGTTCCTGACGCTGTGGCGTCGCTTCGACGACGCGCCCGCGGGCGACGAGCTGCGGCCGTGGGTCTACGGCGTCGCGCGCCGCGCGCTGGCGAACCACCGCCGGGGCGAACGCCGCCGCGCCGCGCTGACCGAGCGCCTCGCGGCCGAGCTCGCCGTCCTCGGCGAGGCGGTGCCGGCGCCGGAGACCGACGGCTCGGTGGCGCGGGCGTTCGCGGCGTTGCGCGAGAGCGACCGCGAGCTGCTGGCGCTCGTGGCGTGGGAGGGGCTGACGCACGAGGAGCTCGCCGTGGCGCTGGGCGTGAGCCGCCCGCTCGTCCGGGTGCGGCTGCACCGGGCCCGCCACCGCTTCGCGGAGGCCCGGCGGCGGGACGTGCAACGCACGGCCGCGGCCGGACATGCGACGGCACGACGGGCGATCGCCCGTCCCGGTACGACGGAGGACGGCCTGTGAGCTCCCACGACGACGCGGTGCGCCGGCTGGCGCGCGTGGCCGACGAGCAGGTGGCCCGAGCGACCGGTGCCGAGGCCCGCGAGGCCCTGCTCGAACGGATCGTGGCCATGCCCGTACCCCCTGTTCCCTCCCCCCGCCGTCGCCGCCGCGCGCAGCTCGTGGCCGGCGTCACCGGGGTCACCCTGGCCGCCAGCGGGACGATCGGCTGGGCGATCGTCAGGGCCGGCGACCCCCGCGACACCACGTCGCTGCAGTGCCAGATCGGCGGCTCGGCGTCGATCATCACCGCCGTCTCCGGCGACCCCGTCGCCGACTGCGCGGCGCAGTGGACGCGTGACCTCGGCGTCGCGGCGCCGCCGCTGGTCGCGTACGACAACGGCCACGGCGGCATCCTCGTGCAGCCCGCCGCCGACCCGGCGCCGTCCGGCGGCACGCCGCTCCCGGCGGGCCAGGGCCAGAACGTCGCGCTCATCGACCTGCAGGAGTCGCTCGACGACTACGTCGCCGGGCTCGGCTCGCGCTGCTTCACCCAGGCCGAGGCGGTGGCGTTCGCCCGCGCCGAGGTCGCCCGCACCGGCCTCGTCGGGTGGACCGTCACGCCGCGCGACGCGGGCCGGTGCACCGACGCCGGCAGCGCCGACCCGGTCACCCGCACCGTCTGGCTCCTGGCCCGCGGGACCGACCCGGCGGACGAGCAGGGCGGGCACGTCGCGCTCGCCGCGCGGCTGCGCGAGATCGCGAGGCAGTGCCGGCCGCTCGCCGCGACGCGGGCGCTGGTGGACAAGGCGGTGCGCGACCTCGGCATGACCGGCGCGACGCAGGTGACCGAGGTGCCGACCGGCACGCGGTGCACGACGATCCGCGAGCGCGTGGGCGGCGCGGTCGACGTCACGCTGCGCGGCCCCGCCTAGCCACCGCCGCACCCGGGCGCCCGCGCCACTCGGGCACTCGGGCGCCCGGGCGCCCGGGCGCCCGAGTGCGGCATGGTGCTCGCATGAAGCTGCTTCTCACCTCGTCGGGCGTCAGCAACGCGACCATCCGCGACGCGCTGACGAGACTGCTCGGCAAGCCGGTCGGCGAGTGCGCGGCACTGGTCGTCCCGACGGGGATCCACCCGTTCGGGGTCGGTCCGGTGATGGCGGCCCGGCTGGTCCGCGGCGAGGTCGCGACGCCGCTGACCGACCTCGGGTGGGCGTCCCTGGGCGTGCTCGAGCTCACCGCGCTGCCCAGCATCGACCGGGAGGTCTGGCTGCCGGGCGTCGAGGCCGCGGACGCGCTGCTGGTCTGGGGCGGCGACCCGGTCTACCTGAGCTGGTGGCTGCGCGAGTCGGGCCTGGCGGAGGTGCTGCCGTCGCTGGACCGGCTGGTCTACGTCGGCGTCAGCGCCGGGTCGATCGCGACGGCGGCGACGTTCGGGGAGACGTACACCGAGCCGCTGACCCACCGCGGGCCGGTGCTGACGTCGGAGGAGGCGGTGTTCGGCGACGTCGCGAGGACGTTCGTCACGGCGGCGGGCGCGGGGTTCGCGGACTTCGCCGTGATCCCGCACCTGGACCACCCGGACCACCCCGACGCGTCGACCGCCCACGCGCGGGCGTGGGCCGCCCGGCTGCCGGTGCCGACCTACGCGATCGACGACGCGACCGCGCTGACCGTGGTGGACGGGACCGTGGAGGTCGTGTCGGAAGGCGCGTGGCACCTGTTCCCCCCGGCCTGAGCCGCGGCCGCCTGTGGGCAGCGTCACAGCGGCGAGGCCTTGCGGGGCCGCCGGGCGCGCCACAGCATGGGCGCCGGACTTGCAGGGGTCCGGTACGGCGCGCCGGGTGGCGGCGGCCGCCCGGGTCGCCGCGCCTGGAGGGGCACCGTGCGTACCAAGAGCCGCAAGGTCGAGATCCTGCGCGAGGTCGCGCTGTTCCGGCTGTGCACGCCGAAGGAGCTCGCCGACATCGCCGGCCTCGTCGACGAGCTGTCGGTCGAGCAGGGCGCCGTGCTGACGAAGGAGGGCACGCCCGGGCAGGAGTGCTTCGTCATCGTGAACGGCACCGCGGAGGTGTCGGTCAGGGGGCGCGCGGTGGCGACGCTCGGGCCGGGCGAGTGCGTCGGCGAGATGGCGCTGCTGGACACCGCGTCGCGCACCGCGACGGTGACGGCGGCCACCGACATGGAGCTGCTCGCGATCGAGCCGCGGGCGTTCAGCGACCTGCTCGACCGCCACCCCTCGGTCGCGAAGCGGCTGCTCGCCGTGCTGGCCCGCCGCTTCCGGTCCGTCAGCGACGCGCCGGAGTACACGCTCTGACGGGCGCGACCCGCTAGGCGCCGTACCGGTCGAGGACGCGCTCGGCGCGGGCGAGCTGGCGCGGCACGTCGTCGGTGCGCTGCTGGATCTGCCAGGACGTGCAACGCAGCGCGTGGTGCGCGGCGTAGGCCAGCAGCACCCGTCGCTCGATGCCGGTCGCCTCGACGTCCGCCCAGACCGGCTGGTCGTGACCGTCGAGGTCGAACGCGAACCGGACGAGGTCGAAGCGCGGGTCGCCCGCGCACGCGCCGTCCCAGTCGATGATCCCGGTCAGCGTGCCGCGGTCGCCGACGAGGACGTTGTCGGTGTGCAGGTCGAGGTGCACGAGCCCGTTCGAGGGGAACCACGCCGGGTCGGCCTCGGCGCCGACGGCGCGGACCCGGTCCAGCACGGCGGCGCTGCGCGGCCCGCCGGCGCGCATCGGCTCGTGCCGCGCCCACTCCTCCGAGCCGGCGGTGAGCGCGCGCACGACCGACTCGCCCCAGGGCAGCCCGTCGGGCGTCGGCAGCGGGCACTCGATCCCGGCCATCAGCGCGGTGCACTCGAACACCCGGGCCACCACCGCGGGCGGCGGGTTGCGCGGCGACGTCCCCGGCAGGCGCTGCTGCGCCGACACGGTCCATCCGTCGACGACGCGCACCTCGGAGTAGACCGGCACGGGGACGCCGCGCGAACGCAGCGTGTCCAGGGCGGGCAGCAAAGCGGCGTAGCGATCGGCGGCGGCCTCGTCCGGGAACCACTTGAGCACCACCGGCGCGCCGTCGGGCGCGGTGGCGAACCAGGCGCCCTCGGACAGGCCGCCCTCGGCGCGCGAGCCGAGCTCGTAGCCCAGCTCGCGCAGCCGGTCGCGGGACGGCGGGATCAGACCGCGCAGGCGACGAAGTCCGCCGCCGCCTGGATGTACGTCGCGGTGATGCTGTGCGGGTCCGGCGGGCGGGTGCCGAGCAGGTCGCTGGTGCAGCCGGCCTGCGACGGGCCGGCGAACGGCACCGCGACGAGCGCGAGCGCCGTCGCGGCGAGCAGGGTGCGGACGGGCATGGTGGGCCTCCTGGGTGTGCTGGCGGTCATGGCTTCGTACCGGCGATGCAGCGCGCCGCGCCGGGCACCCGCACCTCGCCGTCCTGGGCGAACGCGGCGACGTCCGCGATGGCCCGCGCGCGGATCCGTTCCCGCGCGGGCGCGTCGACCTGCTGGAGCGCCACGACGGCCAGCGAGACGTGCTCGCTGATCATTTCCCAGTACTCCTCGGCCGAACGGGTCACGAGCGCGACGTCGACGTCCCACTCCTCGACGTCGCGCAGCCCGGCGGCCTCGTAGAGCGCGGCGACGGCGCCGGGCGCGGCGCAGCGGTACATGTTCGGCCCGTCGGGCGCGGGCGGCGGGACCAGCGCCTCGGTGCCGATCGCGCGCATGGCGATCGTCGTCCACGGGTTGGCCTCGGGCCGGACCCAGACCGACGCGCAGAGCCGGCCGCCGGGCCGGAGCACCCGCGCGATCTCGGCCGTCGCGGGGGCCAGGTCCGGGAAGAACATGAACCCGAACCGCACCGACACGCTGTCGAACGACGCGTCCTCGAACGGCAGGTCGTCGGCGCTGCACACGGCCGTCTCGACGTTCGCGACGCCCTGCGCGCGGGCGCGGCGGGCGGCGACGTCGAGCATCTCCGGCGACAGGTCGGTCAGCACGACCCGCCCCTCCGGCGCCAGCCGCGCGACGGTCAGGCCCGGCTCGCCGGTGCCCGCGGCGACGTCGAGGTGGTGCTGGTCCGGGGCCACGCCGAGGCGTTCGACGATCGCGGTCGTGACCGGCCGGAGCTGGTCCATGATGACCGCGTCCCACTTCTCCCAGCCCGCGGACAGGCCCGCCCACGCGGCCCGCTGCGCGTCCCTGACCTCCTCGGCGGTCGGCACGTCAGCCGAGCTTCAGCACGCGCATCGTCTCGGCGGCCATGCCGGCCTCGCCGAGGGCGTTCGGGTGCACGGCGACCGGGTTGGTGGTCGTGACGACCGGCTCGATCCAGCGCTCGCCGATCGGGCGGCAGGCGTCGTGCGCGTCCGAGACGGCGCTGAGGTCGACGAACGTCGCGCCGGTCGCGGCGGCGGCGCGGGCGACGGCGTCGTTCAACGTCGCCTGCACGCCGCGCAGGTACGGCACGTCGCCCTCGGCGACCGGCATGCGTTCGAAGCAGCCGACCGTCTCCGGCAGGATCCACGGGTAGCCGAGGATCGCCACCTTGGCGCGCGGCGCGCGGTCGCGCACCGCGCCGAGCGCGGCGACGAGCGACGGGTACGTGGTCGAGCGGATCGTGTCCTCGAACGACGTGCCGTAGCGGTCCTTGCACGGGCTGCCCTGGCCGCCGGTGGACATCCCGGCGGAGCCGCAGCTCACGATCGCGTTGATGAAGACGCCGCTGTCGTTGCCGCCGATCGTCATGGTGACGAGCTGGGCGTCCTTGGTGAGCGCGTCGAGCTGCGGCGGGACGTTGTCGTACTGCGGCGCGAAGAAGTGGCCGGTCTCGGCGGCGCCGCACGTGACGTCGGTGAGCGCCGCGCCGGTGGCGTCGGCGACGACGTTCGCGAAGTTGCTCAGCGAGCGCAGGCACTCCGGCGGCGCGAACGGGTCCGGCGGCAGCACGCCGGAGGCCGCGCTGTACGAGTCGCCGAGCGCGACGTAGCGCAGCGGCGGCGCGGCCTGCGACGGCACTGCCAGGGTGAGCGCGGCGAGGGCGAGGGGGAGGGCGTGTCGGAGTCTCACGAGGGTGGTCATTCGACGCCCGGCCGCGGCTCCCCTTCGCCAGGGGCATCGGTCAGAGCAGGCCGCGCCTGGCGGCCTGCAGCCCGGCCTGGAACCGCGTCTCCGCGTCCAGCGCGCGGGACAGGTTGCCGATGCGGCGCACGACCGTGCGCAGGCCGATGCCGAGGTGCCGGGCGATCGCCTGGTCCTTGAGGCCGGCGGCGAGCAGCCGGAGCATGGCGGCGTCCTCGTCGCTGATCCGCCAGCCGGTGTCGGCGCCGCCCCGCACGCCGACGTCGAGCGGGATCGCGCGGTCCCACAGCAGGTCGAACACCGTGCTCAGCGTGGCCAGCAGCGGCGACGGGTGGACCAGCGCGCCGCGCGCCTTCCCCTGCGGGTCGGGGTCGAGGCCGACGAACGCCAGGTCGCCGTCGGCGAGCACGAGCCGCGCGGGCGGCTTCGGGATGAGGCGCACCTGGTCGCCGACGATCTGGCGGCGCTGGACGCGGTCGAGCACGTCGGGCTCGTCGAGCGCGGCGCGCTCGTAGATGACCTTGCGGGTCACCTCGGGCTGCGTCTCGAGGTCCTCCTCGGGCAGCGGCATCGGCTCGAGGATGCGGACCTCGCCGCGGGCGAGGAGCGCGACGTCGGACATCTTGCGGCGCACCAGCGGGTCGCCGTCGACGACGTGCACGACGTCGATGCGGCTCTCCTTCGCCTCGCCGACGAGCTGCCGGGAGAGGCGGGCGGCCGAGCCGCGTAATCGGCTCAGCTCCTCCAGGCGCCGCTGCAGCTTGAGCTCCTCGCGGCTCACCACGAGGTGCAGGGCGAGGTCGGGCGGGACGGGGACGTAGAGGTCGCCCTCGTCGGTGAGCGTGGTGACGAAGCCGATCGCGACGAGGCGTTCGACCGGGCCGCGGAGGAGCCCCTCGGGAACGCCGAGCGTGTCGGCGATCTCGGGCAGGGACAGCGGCGACGTACGGAGCAGGGCGCGATAGAGCCGCTCCTCCAGCGGCTCGATGCCGGCGATGTGCAACAAGAATTCCATCCCCTTGGACGTTAGGTGCCGTGGCACGGGCGGGTGGTTCCGCCACCGGCGCAGGAGCGCCAATGGCGCGGACGTGCCAATGATGGGGAAGGGGGCTGACAAAAACGGGCGTAAGACTCGTCGCAACGGGCGGCCGCGGGGGCGGAACGCACGTGAACGGGGGAACGTTCATGGACTTCTCGTGTGCCGTCCGGCGCGCGGTGATCGTGGCCGCCGCGGCCGTTCTCGCGGCGCCGGGCATCGCGCCGGCTGCCGGACCGGGTGCCGGACCGGGCGCCCCGGCGAGCCCGTTGAGGGGCGGGCCGCCGGGCGCGCCGCCCGGGCGGGTCGCCCCGCTCGGGGCCGCCGTCTCCGTCGCCGCGTCGCCGCGGCTGGTGCCGCCGAACGCGCCGGTCGACGTCACCGTGACCGCGCCCGCGTTCGCCGGGCGCGAGGCCGAGGTGCAGCTCGCGACCGGGCCCGAGTGGGCGGTCGTGGCGCGCGTCGTCCTCGACCACGCGGGCACCGCGGTCGCCCGGCTGGCGCGGCGGGAGGCGGCGACGTACGAGGTCCGGGCCGTGGTGCCGCTCGCGGCCGGCGCGGGCGCGGCGAGCGAGCCGGCGGCGCTCGAGGTGACGGACACCGGGCTCGGCGACCCGCGCGCGTACCGGTACCTGTTCCTCGCCCGCGGCGTCCCCGCGCGGTGGAACCCGTGCGCCGTCGTGACGTTCCGCGTCAACGCCGCCGCCGCGCGCGGCACGTCGCTGGCCGACCTGCGGGAGGCGTTGCGGCGGGTCACGTGGGAGACGGGGGTGCGCTTCCGCGAGCTGGGCAGCACGCGCTACGTGCCGGGCGGGCGCGGGTTCCGGTACGAGGCCGACCTCGTCGTCGCGTGGACCCACGCCACCGACTCGGCGCTGCTCGGCGGCAGCCGCGCGGCGACGGGCGGGTTCGAGCAGCCGGTCGCCGGGCGCGGGGGGCGGCCGCGGATCCGGCACGGGTTCGTGGTGGTCGACGTCGCGCGGCTGGCGGGCGTCGGCTCCGGGTTCGGCGCCGGGCGGACGGAGGGCGAGCTGCTGCTGCACGAGCTGGGGCACGTGATGGGGCTCGACCACGTCGACGCGGACCACCAGATGATGCGGCCGGAGCTGGAGCCGGTGGGGTCGGCGCTCTACGGCGCGGGCGACCTGACCGGGTTGCGCCGGATCGGGCGGCGCGCGGGCTGCGTTTAGCGGGGCGCGGTTATCCGGCGTCCTCGGGTTCGGAGACGTCGGCGACGGTGGCGTTCAATGCGGCGACGATGTCCGCCGATTCCACGGCGACCGCGACACCGTGCGCTCCGGCGCCGAGCGTGATTTCCCCGGAAACGTTTTCGTCGACAATAGAAGGCCATTGCACCAGCGAGCCGAACGGCGTGATCGTGCCGCGCTCGTAGCCGGTCGCGTCGCGCGCCGCCCCGGCGTCGGGCAGGGACAGCCGGCTGACGCCGAGCAGGTCGCGCAGCTTCGGCCAGGAGATCGTCCGGTCGCCCGGCACCAGCACGAACAGGTGGTCGCCCTCGCCCCGGCGCACGACGAGCGTCTTCACGACCTGGGCCGGCGTCACGCCGCGCGCGGCGGCGGCCTCGGCCAGGCTGCGGACCGGGCCGTGCCGGACGACGCGGTAGGCGACGCCGGCGGCGTCCAGCGCGGCGAGGGCGCGTTCCTCGGTCACGCCGCCAGTGTGGCCGAACGCCGCCGCGCGCGCGGGCGCAGCGCGCGGGCGAGGGCGGCGACGGTGGCCGCGGCGAGCGCGGTGGCGACGGCGGCGAGCGGGGTCGCGGCGGGGGTCGTCCGGTGGCCTCCGGCGCGGGTGGCGTCGAGGGTGGCGGTCCGCGGGGCGCCGGCGGCGGTGCCGGTGGCGGCGGCCGGCGCGGTGGCCGGCCCGGTGGCGGCCGGGTCCACGCGGTCGGTGGGCGACGCCCGGTGCGGCCAGGCCGGCGGGACGTACGCCGGTGCCGCGGGGGCGGCCGGCCGCGCGGCGACCGGCGCCGGGCGGCGGGCCGCGATCGCCGCCCGCGCGGCGGGGCGGGCGGCGGTGCTCGCCGCGCGGGCCGGGGTGGGCGCCGCGACCGGACGGGGCGCCGGTGCGGTGGTGGCGGCGGGCGCGACCGGGCGGCTGCCGAAGTCCTCGGTCACCCAGGTGACGCCCTTCGCGTCGACCGCGACGGCGAACCCGGCGACGGCGTACGCGCGGCTCTCGATGTTCTCGCGGTGGTGCGGGCTGTCGAGCAGCACCTGGTGCGCGGAGTCGACGCCGCGCGAGGCGTACGCGACGTTCTCGCCGAACGTCTTGATCCGCAGCAGCGCGTGCGTCGCGGACGTGAACAGCGCGTCGTTGTGCGCGAGGTCGCCGCTCGCCGCCATGCCGAGCGTCCAGGTGCGCGCGATGCCGGCCAGCCGGGTGTCGAGCGCCAGCGCGGGCAGGCCGAGCGCGCGGCGGTGGCCGTTGACGAGCGCGTAGAGCCGCGCGGTGCCGGCGGCGTCGTACGTCACCGCCACCAGCCGCGCCGGGAGGGCGGCGGCCGCGACGCCGGGGAGCAGCACGGCGGCGGCGGCGAGGGCGGCGGCGGTCCGGAACGTACGCATGCAGAACGGGTCGGACCCCGGCCCCCGGGGTCTTGAGGGGGCGGCGGGTGATGTCCGGATTCGGTGACGTTCGGCCCTACGGCGGGGAGGTCGCGGGTCCCCGCCGCCGGGTCCGTCGTGACCACAGGGCGGGTAGCACCGCGGCAAACGCCGCCACCGGCAGCCAGGCGGGCAGGCCGGTCGCGGGGACGCGGCCGGGGCGGGCCGGCGGCCCGGGGCGCGGGGGCGCGCCGGCCCGGGAGAACGCCACGATGTGCTCCCACGAGCCGCGGTCCTCGTACGGCATGGTCACCGACGGCCCGACGACGCCGGTGAGCGACTCGACCGGCCGGCGCGGGTGCGGCGCGCGCCACGAGGCGGGGTCGGCGCCGTAGCGGTCGCGCAGCGCGGCGACCGCGTCGTCCAGCGCGGCGCGCAGCACCGCGGCCGGCGTGCGGCCGGCGAGCCAGTCGCGCCGCACCGGCGGGTCGGTGCGGCCGGTCAGCACGCGCAGCACGAGGTTGTCGGCCGGCGAGGCGTCGAAGACGTGCGACGTGGTCTCGTACGGGTCGCCCGCGACCGGCACCTGGTCGGCGCGCAGCACCACCGCCTCGGGCAGGTCGCCGAGCACCCGGTCGCGCAGCCGGTCGGCCAGCTCGCGGAACAGCGTCGGCGCCGGCCCGTCGGTCACCGTCTCGTCCTCGGGCTCGCCCGGCGAGGTCCCCGCGCCGGGCCCGAACGCCGTGCCGTCCCAGCCGAGCAGCAGGTCGAGCGCCGCGCGGCGCTCGGCCGAGTCGCCGGCCGCGGCGGCCAGCGAGGCGAGCACCGGCCGGAAGGAGCCCCACCGCTGGTCGGTGCGCCCCATCCGGATGGCCAGCGCCTCGACGGCGGGGACGTCGAGCCCGTGCGCGCCGCTCAGCAGCCGGTCGAGCACGTCGATCCGGCCGGCCTGGCCCGCGGGCCGCGCGGAGTACGGGTCGCCGAGCGCGTCGTCGAAGCCGTGCGCGGGCTGGGAGTTCCAGTTCGCCAGGTAGCCCTGCGCGGGGTCGACCGCGTGCGGCAGCGCGGCGCGCGGCAGCAGACCCTGCCAGTCGCACCCGCCGGTGCCCGGGCTGGGGAAGCGCGGGTCGGCGGCCGGCGCGCGGCGCGGGAGCAGCCCGGGGTGCCAGTACGCGATGTGGCCGTCGGCGTCGGCGTAGAGGACGTTCTCGTTCCAGGTCACCTGCGCGACCGCGCGGTCGAACTCGGCGAACGTGTCGACGCGGTCGAACGCGAGCAGCCCGCTGACGGTCTCCAGCTCGCGCCGCCACATCGCGATGGCGACCGACCGCGCGCGGGTGCCGTCCGCCGTCGCGGCGACGACCGGGCCGTGCACCGTACGGCACGCCTCGACGTCGGTCTCGAACACCGGCGGGCCGGCCGGCACGCCCTGGACCTCGGTGCGGTAGCGGACGGTCTCGGTGCGGCAGTCCGCGTCGTGCCACTGCCCGCCGTGCAGGTACTGCAGCGCGCCGTCGGTGCGCCGGGTCGTCTCGACGAACGAGTCGATGGTGCGCGAGTAGCCGGTCGTCAGCGCCCACGCGGTCCGCTGCCCGTAGCCGATGCCGACCGTCGGCAGGCTCGGGACGGAGACGCCGCGGGCGTCGTAGCCGCCGCCGTGCACCTCGAGCTCCCAGAGCTGCGTCGGGTAGGAGTAGCCGAGCTGCGGGCCGCTCATCAGCATCGGGGCGCCGTTGGCGGTGCGGGAGCCGGCGACCGCGAAGCCGAACGACCCCCCGCGCAGCGCGCCCACGAACGACCGCAGGTGCGCGGTCACGCCGCGCAGGGCGGCCGCCGCCGCGAAGGGTGGGCCGGGAGCGGGCGGTACGGGCGGCGGCGGCGAGGCGGGCACCGGGTACGCGCCGGTGCCCGGCCCCTCGTCCAGCTCCGGCGGCAGCGACAGTGCGTACGTCGCCGCCGCGCGGTACACCGCGTCCCGCTGCGCCGTCGGCGCCGGGTCGACGTCGAACACGCCCTCCGCCTTCGGCACGGTCGTCGTGGTCAGCGGGTCCTCGCGCGGGAACAGGTCGGCGAACGCGTCCAGCGCCGCCTCGCGCCCGAGCGCGGTGTCGAGCGCGCGCAGCACCGGCAACGGCTCGGGCTCGAGCAGCCCGGCGGAGGCGACGTAGCGCGTGATGTACACGCCCGCGGCGAGCGTGTCGACGACGCTCCACGGCTCGGGCAGCGAGGACAGCAGGACGTACTCGGCCGGGAGCTGGGCCGGGTCGAGCCGCACCTCGCCGATCCGCGCCTCGAGGCCCGCGCTGTACGCCTCGATCGCGGTCCGCCCCTCGGCGGGCAGCGCGGCGAGCATCGCGTCGTACTCCTCGGTGGTGTACGCGCCGAGCCGCACGCGCACGTCGTCCGGCACGTACGAAGGCCCGCCCAGCTCGCCGAACGTCCCCCGCCCCAGCCGCCGCACGGCGTCGGCCAGGAACAGCCGGTCCACGCCGGCGGCGTAGCCGGCGCCGAACCACACGTCCGCCGCGGTGTCGCCGTAGATGACAGGCACGCCGTAGTCGTCGCGGTAGATCCGCACGCCCGCGCGCGGGGAGACGGGCGGCCCGGACACCGTGGCGAACGACCCGGGCTTGTGCCGCCCCTCCCAGAACAGCTCGCGCTGGTCGTCCACGTGCGGGCCGTAGTCGTCCGGGTCGCCCGACGCCATGCCCGCGGCCTGGCCCGCGACGGAGAAGTGGCCGTTCTCGCCGGGGGGCAGCGCGTTGACCGCGGTGAGCTCCTGCGGCGGCGGCACGTCGTCGGCGCGCGCGGGCGCGCCGGGCGCGAGCAGCGCGACCCCGAGCGCGACGGCGGCCAGACGGCGGGCGAAGGACATGCCCAGGAGCGTACGGCCGGGGTGTGACAGGTTTCCCGACTGCCCCCCGAGGGGGACGACCATGATCGTGACGGACACCGCGCCGGTCGCGCCGCGCGTCGACGAGCTCAAGCGCGCCCGGCTGGCCCGCCGGGTGCTGCTCACCCTGTTCGCCACGGTGCTCGCGCTCGGCGCGACCGGACGCCTCGGCGTGCGCACGGCCCACGCGCGGGCCAGCGGCGGCGGCTACGACCTCGTCGTCGAGTACCCGCGCGTCACGCGCCCCGGCCACGCGGTGCCGCTGTCGGTGCGGGTGCACAAGGGCGGCGGCTTCGGCGGCGAGCCGATCCAGGTGCGCGTCTCGACCGGCTACTTCGCGCTGTTCGACGAGAACGGCGTGCAGCCCGCGCCGAGCATGGAGACCGCGACGGCGACGCACGTGATGTGGGAGTTCGACCCGCCGCCCGGTGACGTGCTGCGCATCTACTTCGACACGCGGTCCGGGCCGAACCGCCAGCGCGGCACCACCGGCGAGGTGGCCGTCCTGGCGAACGGCGTCCCGGTCGTGGGCGTCACGATCCGGACGACGGTGATGCCCTGATGGACATCGTGTGGCGCGCGGCCGCGGTCTACGCGTTCCTGCTGCTGTTCACCCGCGCGCTGGGCAAGCGCGAGCTCGTGGAGATGTCGGCGTTCGAGATGATCGTGCTCGTCACGATCGGCGACCTCGTGCAGCAGGGCGTCACGCAGGAGGACTACAGCGTCACCGGCGCGATCCTGGCGGTGAGCACGTTCGGGTTCCTCGCGCTGCTGGGGTCGTGGCTGACGTTCCGCTCGCGCCGGGCGCGCGACGTGCTGGAGGGCCGGCCGGTCGTCGTCGTGAACCGCGGCAAGTGGGTGGACGAGGCGTTGCGGATCGAACGCATCACCCGCGACGAGGTCCTCGAGGCGGCGCGCAACGAGGGCATCGGCGACCTCGCCGACGTGCGGATCGGCGTGCTGGAGCCGGACGGGAAGTTCTCGTTCGTCCGCGCTCAGGACTGACCGCGCCGCCCCCGCCGCAGGAGGAAGCGCACCGAGAAGAACACGGCCGCGATCACGATCGCGACGAACGCCAGCAGGATGACGCCGACGATCGCGAGCCCCGCGCCGGTGGGGGCCGCGTCGGCGAGCACCACGGTCATCTCTCTCCAACGGGTCGGAACACGACGAGCGCCAGGACCGCGTACTCGACGTACGCGTGGTAGCTCGCCAGGGACGTGTACGCCATCTTCGTGGACGACCACGACGCGACGTAGGCGAACGCGAAAACTGCCGCCACGACGGCCACGCCGGTCCACAGCGCGGCGCGGGTCGCGACGTCCCGCGGGCTCGGCGGCGCGTCCAGCGCGTGCCGCGGGAGGAACGCGCACCAGAACGCGTAGTGCAGCACCTGGAGGAACGCGAACACCGCCAGCAGCCGCGCCGCCTCCGGCCCCCGCCAGGCCGGCGGCGCGACGGTCGCCACGTGGCCGGCGAGCGGCCCGGCGAACGCCACGTGCTGCGACGCCGGCGACGGCACCGGCAGCGCGCCGGTCAGCAGCAGCGCCGGCACGACGAGCAGCCACGCCCCCTGCACCGCGCGGAACGCCGCCCGCGCCCGGCCGGCGAGCGCCCGGGCCGACCAGTCCCAGAGGAAGACGAACGGCACGAGGTTGTGCAGGTAGGTCACCGCGACGAAGTACCAGTCGAGGTGCGTCCACGCCCACGCGCCCGTCGCGACGGCGAGCGGCAGGCCCACGGCGGCGAGCACCGGCCGGCGGCGCGCGCCCCACGCCATGCCCGCGGCGAGCACCGCGAAGCCGGCCACCACCTCGACCCGCCGCCCGGTCACCGTCGCGCCGGTGAGCCGCGTCACCGCGATCACCGTGACGAGCCCGAGGACGGTCGCGCGGAACGCGCCGGTGAACGACCCCGCCCACCGCCCGAGCACGTAGCGGAGCTCGAACGCGTTGTGCAGAATCCCGAGCACCATGAGCCCGACGACCGACGCGAGCAGCGGCGCGCGGGACGCGAGCGCGGCCGCGACGACGACGTACGCCGCGGTCTCGGCGACCGGCCGCCACGGCGCGTGAACGGCTACCTCGCGGCGTTCCTGCTGACGCTCGCCGTCGAGCCGCCGGTCTGGGCGTACGGGCTGCGCCGGGCGCTCGGCGTACCCGCGCGGCGCGGGTACCGCGACGGCCTGCTGGCCAACGCCACCAGTCATCCGCTCACCTGGCTGGTCCTCTTCCCGCTGCTGCCGGAGGGGTACGCGGCGTTCGTGGCCGTCGAGGCGTTCGCGGTGGCGTGGGAGGCGGCGCTCCTGCGCGTGCGCGTCGGCCGCGACGCGCCGGCGATCGCCGCGCTGTCGCTGGTCGCCAACGCGGTGTCGCTCGCGCTCGGCGTGCTGCTGCCGCGCTGACCGAGACATCGTGTTTCGGCACGCTGCGCCCCGCCATAGCCAGGTCTGACCATTTCGCGCGGCGTAGCGTGGACGGCGTGGACGAGGTGATCCGCCGCGCCGTCGCCGACGCCCGCCGTACGGCCCGCCGCCGCGAGGCGCGCGCGCTCGCGCTAACCGCGGTCGCGGGGGTGCTGCTCGGCCTCGCGGCGACGCTCGTCCCGTGGGGCGGCACGGCGCTCGCGGTGCTGTGGGCGGTCGCCGCCGCCGTGCTGGTGGCGGTGGCGGTGCGCTACCTCAGGGCCGTCGCGCGCGAGGACCCCTGGGACGAGCCGTAGCTCGCCGCTAGCGCAGCGTCCAGGTGACGTCGCCGGCGCCCGCGTCGACCAGGCCGAGCTTGGTGCGGGTCTGGCTCGACGGGAACGGGATCGCCGGGTTCGTCGGGTCGATGCGCGCCGCGAAGTCGGAGAACGTCGTCCCGACCGTGAGGTCCTTGGGGATCATCTTGAGCGGGAAGCTCCAGGTGAGCGTGTTGCCCGCCGCCTTCACGGTGATGAGCTCGATGTCGCCGCCGGCGCCGGCGCAGCTCCCCCACTCGGCCCAGCCGTTGACGCCGGTCACCGACGAGTACGGCGAGCCCTGCTGCGCGCTGAACGTCACGAGGTCGCAGGCCGACGTCATGGCCTCGACCTCGTACGTGAGGCCCGGCTGCGTGATCACGTCGCCGGCCATGGTCATCGTGACGACGAGCTTCTTGGGCACGTAGCGGCGGCCGCTGCCGACGCCGGTGGTGGCGTAGGTCACCGAGACCAGGTCGGCGCCGGGCTGCGCGCCGATCGCGTCGCCCTTCGGGTCGCTGATCTGCGGCTTGGGCGCCGCGGCGGTGGACGGGGTGGCGGACGTGGCGGCGGTGGCGGCGACGAGGCCGGCGAGCAGGATCGCGCGACGCATGTTCGGGTCCTTCCCGGGCAGGGGTTGCGACCGGTGTTCGACGCCGGGCGGCCCGCGCCTGCTTTCTCAACCTGATGGTTGACAACGCCGCCCGCCGGCCCTACGGTCGTTGTCAACCGAATGGTTGAGGAGGTACGAGGTGGCGGACGCGCTCTCGCGGGTGTTCGCGGCGCTCGCCGACCCGACCCGGCGCGACATCGTCGCCCGGCTCGCGGACGGCGACGCGACGGTGAACGAGCTCGCCGAGCCGTACGACGTGTCGCTGCAGGCGGTGTCCAAGCACCTCAAGGTGCTGGAGGAGGCCGGCCTGGTCAGCCGTTCCCGCGACGCGCAACGCCGCCCCGTCCACCTGGAGGCGGAGGTGTTCGACCTGATGACGAAGTGGATCGAGCGCTACCGCCGCCAGGCGGAGGAGCGGTACCGCCGCCTCGACGCCCTGCTCGCCGAGCTGCCCGACACCGAGGGAGAGAACCCGTGACGACCACGAACGAGACCCGCATCGAGCTGGACACCGAGGTGCCGCTGGTCCGCATCACGCGGGAGTTCGACGCGCCGCCGGAGAAGGTCTTCCGCGCGCACACCGACGCCGACCTGGTCGCGCAGTGGCTCGGCCCGCGCGGCTACGAGATGAAGGTCGACCACTACGACTGCCGCACCGGCGGCGCGTACCGCTACGTCCACGTCAGCGGCGAGGGCGAGGAGTTCGCGTTCCACGGGTCGTTCCACGAGGTGCGCCCGGCGGAGCTGATCGTGCAGACGTTCACCTACGAGGGGCAGCCCGACCACGTCGCGCTCGAACGCCTCACCCTCACCGACCTCGGCGACGGCCGCACGCGGCTCGTCGCGACGTCGCTGGTGGACTCGTTCGCCGACCGCGACGCGTTCGTCGCGAGCGGCATGGAGACCGGCGTGCGCGAGGGCTACGAGCGGCTCGACGAGGTGCTCGCCCGCTGACGTCCGGCGCCGTTACGATCCCGGTCTCCTCACGGCCGGGGGTGGCATGGACGACGCGCGGATCCGCCTGCCGCGGCTGCCGTACCCCGGCGTGCTCGTGACGTTCTGCGGCGTGGACGGCTCCGGCAAGACGACGCTGCTCGCCGAGGCCGCGCGCATCGTGCGCGAGGCCGGGCGGGTGGCGTACGAGACCCGGATGCCGACGCAGTGGTCGCGCGACACCGCGCTGGTGAAGCGGTTCTTCTACGAGCCCGACCCGGCCGTGCGGGCCAGCGCCGACTTCCTCGCGGTGAGCCTGGTGCTGATGTCGGACCGGCTCCAGCACCTGCGGGAGGACGTCCTGCCGCGGCTGGAGTCGGGCGAGGTCGTGCTCTGCGACCGCTACGTCTTCCACGCGTTCGCGCTGGCCGACGCGACGGACAACGGCGTCGAGGAGATCGCGCTGCTCGCGCGGCACTTCCCGATGCCGGACCTGGCGTTCTTCCTCGAGCCGTCGCCCGCGCTCGCGGTGTCGCGGGTCCGCGCCCGCGAGCGCGAGCGCGGCCGCCGGCTCGACGAGGACTTCCTCGGACGGCAGGCGGCGGCGTACCGCGCGATCGCCCGCGAGGTCGGCGGCTGCGTGGTGCCGACCGACGGCCCGGTCGCGCAGGCGGTCGAGCGCATCCGGCCGCTGGTCCTCGCCGCGCTCTAGGTGTCCTGACTCAGTGACTTGGTGACAGCCGGCTGATCGGTGGTCGGCCGCTGAGGGCGGTGTGTGCTCGGCGAGTGTTGTAGTAGGCGAGCCAGGTCGGCAAGGTGTCGGTGCGGTCGCTGTTGGTCGGGTAGGCGGTGCG
>DASVPJ010000040.1:0-66168 GCA_036382875.1 Mycobacteriales bacterium | reverse complement strand
GCGCGACCGGGTCGCGATATCGACCACGGTCGCGAGAGCGGCGGGCGGGTCAGAGCGGCAACGTCACGGTGCGGGTGACGCGCACGGCGTCCAGCAGCCGGCGGTCGTGGCTCACCAGCAGCAACGTCCCCGCGAACGACTCCAGCGCGGCCTCGAGCTGCTCGATCGCCGGCAGGTCGAGGTGGTTGGTCGGCTCGTCGAGGACGAGGCAGTTCACCTGGTTGGCCATCAGCAGCGCCAGCTCGGCGCGCGTCCGCTCGCCGGGCGACAGCCCGGCCGCCCGGGCGTGCACGAGGTCCGCGCCGAGCCGGAACTTGGCCAGCAGCTTGCGCGACTCGGTCGGCGACAGCGCGGTGTGCGAGCGGAACACGTCGAGCAGCGGCTCGTCCGCCCGGAACGCCCGCCGCGCCTGGTCCAGCTCGCCCACCACGACGCCCGGCCCCAGCCACTGCGACCCGGCGCTCAACGGCAGCCGCCCGAGCAGCGCCTGCAGCAGCGTGGTCTTGCCGGAGCCGTTCGGGCCGACGAGCGCGACGCGGTCCGCCCAGCCGATCTCCAGGTCGACCGGGCCGAGCCGGAACGCCCCCCGCTCGACCACCGCGCCGGACAGCCGCGCCACGACGTCGCCCGAGCGCGGCGCCGCGCCGATGGCGTACTGCAGCCGCCACGGCTCGCGCGGCTCGTCCACCGCCTCCAGCCGCTCCAGCGCGCGTTCGGTCTGCCGGACCTTGGCCGCCTGCTTCTCGGTGCGGTTGATCCGGAAGTCGCGCTGCGCCTTGTCGTTGTCGGTCGCTTTCTTGCGCGCCTGCCACGAGGCGTTCGCGGCCCACTGCCGCTGCCGGCGGGCGCGTTCCTCCAGCGTCTCCTTCGTCGTCTCGTACTGCTCGTACGCCTCCTCCGCGTGCCGCCGCGCGGTCGCCCGGGCGTCGAGGTACGCGGCCCACCCGCCGCGGTACTCGACGGCGTTGCGGCTGAACTCGTCGATCTCCAGCACGCTCGTCACGGTGCGTTCGAGGAACGCCCGGTCGTGCGAGACGACGACGAGCCCGCCGGGCACGTCGGCGAGGAAGCGTTCGAGCCGGGCGAGGCCGTCGAAGTCGAGGTCGTTCGTCGGCTCGTCCAGCAGGAACACGTCGTAGCGCGACAGCAGGATGCCGGCCAGCGACGCCCGCGCGAGCTGGCCGCCGGACAGCGCCTCGGTGCCGAGGTCGAGCAGGTGCGCGGGCAGCCCGAGGTCGTCGCAGACCGCGGCGGCGCGGGCCTCGAAGTCGGGGCCGCCGAGGTTGAGGTAGCGGTCCAGCGCGTCCGCGTAGGCGTCGTCGCTGCCGCCGGTCGCGAGCGCGTGCGACGCGTCGTCCAGCGCGGCCGCCGCGGCCGCGACGCCGGTCCGCCGGGCCAGCAGCCCGGCCAGCGACTCGCCGGGCAGCCGATCGGTCTCCTGCGGCAGGTAGCCGACCGTCGCGGTCGGTGGCCGCAACGTCACCGTCCCCGCGTCGGGCACGTGGTGCCCGGCGAGCACGCGCAACAGCGTGGACTTGCCGACGCCGTTCGGGCCGATGACCCCGATCCGCGAGCCGGGGTCGACGAGCAGCCCGACGTCCTTGAGCACGACGCGGGCGCCGAACGCGACGGTCACGTCACGGGCGAGGAGGCTGGCGGGCACGGCGCATCGTAGGCTCGCAGGCGTGCTGCGCCGGATCGATTTACGCGGGGCGCCGCTGGATCGCGCGGCGTCGTCGCTGCTGCCGCGCGCCGCGATCGACGTCGACGCGGCGCTCGACGCCGTGCGCCCGATCGTCGCCGACGTGCGCGCCCGGGGCGGCGCCGCGGCGCGCGAGTGGACCGACAAGCTCGACGGCGTACGCCTGGACGACCTGCGCGTCCCGGCCCGCGCGCTGCACGGCGCGCTCGACTCGCTCGACCCCCGGGTACGCGCCGCGCTCGAGGAGTCGGCCCGCCGCGCGCGGGCCGTGCACGAGGCGCAGCGGCGCGCCGACGTCACGGTGTCGCCCGCGCCCGGGCTGACCGTCACCGAGCGGTACGTCCCCGTGCCCCGGGTCGGGCTCTACGTCCCGGGCGGGCGGGTCGCGTACCCGTCCAGCGTCGTGATGAACGTCGTCCCCGCGCAGGTGGCCGGCGTCGGCTCGCTCGCCGTCGCGTCCCCGCCGAAGCTGCCGGACGGCCTGCCGCACCCGTCGATCCTCGCCGCGTGCGCGCTGCTCGGCATCGAGGAGGTGTACGCCGTCGGCGGCGCGCAGGCGATCGCGCTGCTCGCGTACGGCTCGGCCTCCGACGGCATCGCGCCCGTCGACCTCGTCACCGGCCCCGGCAACGTCTACGTCGCCGCCGCCAAGCGGCTGGTCCGCGGCGCGGTCGGCATCGACGCCGAGGCCGGCCCGACCGAGATCGCGATCCTCGCCGACGACACCGCGACCGCCGAGTACGTCGCCGCCGACCTGAAGGCGCAGGCCGAGCACGACCCGCTCGCCGCCTGCCTGCTCGTCACCACGTCGGTACGCCTCGCCAACGCGGTCGACGCACTCCTGCCCGACGGCCTCGTGCAGGCCGCCGCGACCGTGCTGGTGTCCTCGATCGACGAGGGGCTCGCGGTCGTGGACGAGTGGGCGGCCGAGCACCTCGAGGTGGTCACCGAGGACGCGGCCGCGGTGGCCGCCCGGGTGCGCAACGCGGGCGCGGTCTTCGTGGGCCCGTACGCGCCGGTGTCGCTCGGCGACTACCTGGCCGGCTCCAACCACGTGCTCCCGACGGCCGGCACCGCGCGGCACTCGGGCGGGCTGTCCGTCGACTCGTTCGTGCGCGGTGTGCACGTGGTCGAGGCGACCCGCGAGGCGCTCGCCGACGCGGCCGCGCACGTCGACGCGCTGGGCGGCGCCGAGGAGCTGCCGTGCCACGTCGCGGCCGTGCGCGAGCGGCTGCTGTGATCCCGCTCCGCGCGGACCTGGCCGGCTGGGCGCCGTACGGCGCGCCGCAGCTCGACGACGTCCCGGTCCGCCTCAACACGAACGAGAACCCGTATCCGCCGCCGCCGGAGGTGCTGGACGACCTGGCCCGCGCGGTGCGCGAGTCGGAGCTCAACCGCTACCCGGATCGCGAGGCCTCCGCCTTGCGCGAAGGGCTCGCGAGCTACCTCGGCCACACCCCCGAGGGCACCTGGGCCGCGAACGGCTCCAACGAGGTGCTCCAGCAGCTCCTCCAGGCGTTCGGCGGGGCGGGGCGGACCGCGCTCGGCTTCGAGCCGTCGTACTCGATGCACTCGCTGATCGCACGGGCCACGTGCACCCGCTGGGTGGCCGCGGCGCGCGACCCGCACGACTTCTCGCTGGCGCCCGAGGCCGCGGCGGCCGCGGTGCGGGAGCACCGGCCGGACGTGACGTTCCTCTGCTCGCCGAACAACCCCACCGGCAACGCCCTGCCGCACGCCGTCATCGAGGCCGTCTACGAGGCCACGGCCGGCATGGTCGTCGTGGACGAGGCGTACGCGGAGTTCTCGCACTCGCCGTCGGCGGTCGCGCTGCTGCCCGGCCGCGAGCGCCTCGTGGTCACGCGGACGATGAGCAAGGCGTTCGCGCTGGCCGGCGCGCGGGTCGGCTACCTCGCGGCGGACCCCAAGGTCGTGGACATGCTGCGGCTGGTGCGGCTGCCGTACCACCTGTCCGCGCTGACCCAGGCCGCCGCGCGCGTCGCGCTCGCGCACGCGCCGGCGTTGCTGCGCTACGTCGACCTGCTGCGCGCCGAGCGGGACCGGCTCGTCTCCTCGCTCGACCGGACCATCCCGAGCGACGCGAACTTCGTGCTGTTCGGCGCCGCCGGCGGCACCTGGCAGGCGCTGCTCGACCGCGGTGTGCTCGTCCGCGACGTCGGCCTCGCCGGCTGGCTGCGCGTGACGGCCGGCCGGCCCGAGGAGAACGACGCCTTCCTCGCCGCGCTACGAGAGGTGCAGCCATGAGGACCGCCACCGTGGAGCGGACGACCGGCGAGACGTCGGTCAAGGTCACGCTCGACCTCGACGGGTCGGGGCAGGTGAGCGTCGACACCGGCGTGCCGTTCTTCGACCACATGCTGGCGCAGCTCGGCAAGCACGGCGGCTTCGACCTGTCGGTGCGCTGCGATGGCGACACCCACGTCGACGCGCACCACACGGTCGAGGACACGTCGATCGCGCTGGGCCAGGCGGTGCGCGAGGCGCTCGGCGACAAGGCGGGCATCCGGCGGTTCGGCGACGCGCTGGTGCCGCTGGACGAGACGCTCGTGCAGGTCGCGGTGGACCTGTCGGGGCGGCCGTACGTCGTGCACACCGAGCCCGAGATCGTCGAGCTGATCGGCACGTACGACACCACGCTGACCCGGCACGTGTGGGAGTCGTTCGCGGCGGCCGCGCAGGTCTGCCTGCACGTCCGGGTGCTCGCCGGGCGCAACGCGCACCACGTCGTCGAGGCGCAGTTCAAGGCCGTCGCGCGCGCGCTGCGCGACGCCGTCTCCCTCTCCGGAACGGCCGGCGTGCCGTCCACCAAGGGCGTGCTGTGAAGCGCGTCGTCGTCTACGACTACGGCTCCGGCAACCTGCGCTCCGCCGAGCGGGCCCTGGCCCGGAACGGCGCCGAGGTGCTGGTCACCAACGACACCGTCGAGGCGGTGAAGTGCGACGGGCTCGTCGTCCCGGGCGTGGGGGCGTTCGGCGCCTGCATGGAGCAGCTCGAAGCCGTCGGCGGCCGGGCCGTCATCGGAGACCGCGTCGACCGCGAACGACCCGTGCTCGGCATCTGCGTCGGGATGCAGGTGCTGTTCGACGGGTCGGAGGAGCACGGCGCGGGCATCAAGGGCCTCGGCGCGCTGCCCGGCACGATCCGCGCGCTGCGCGACGCGCCGGTCGTCCCGCACATGGGCTGGAACACGGTCGAGCGCTCCGGCGACTCGCGCCTGCTCGACGGCATCGACCCCGAGGAGCGCTTCTACTTCGTGCACTCCTACGGCGCCTGCGTCGCCGCGCCCGACGACGTCGAGATCGCCGAGGTGACCGGCTGGACGCGGCACGGCGCGCGGTTCGCGTCGGTGATCGAGACGGGCGCGTTGAGCGCCGTGCAGTTCCACCCCGAGAAGTCCGGCGACGCGGGCGCCCGGCTGCTGCGCAACTGGCTGGAGACGTTGTGATCCTGCTGCCCGCGGTCGACGTGGCGGACGGCCGGGCGGTACGGCTGGTGCGCGGCGAGGCCGGCACCGAGACGTCGTACGGCGACCCCTTGGCGGCCGCGCTCGCCTGGCAGCAGGCCGGCGCCGAGTGGGTGCACCTGGTCGACCTCGACGCGGCGTTCGGCCGCGGCTCCAACCGCGACCTGCTGGCCGACGTCGTGGCCGCGCTGGACGTCCACGTCGAGCTGTCCGGCGGCATCCGCGACGACGACTCCCTCGACGCCGCGCTCGCCACTGGCGCCGCGCGCGTCAACCTCGGCACCGCCGCGCTGGAGGACCCCGACTGGGTCCGCGACGCGATCGCGCGGGTCGGCGACCGGATCGCGGTCGGGCTCGACGTGCGCGGCACCACGCTCGCCGCGCGCGGGTGGACGCGCGAGGGCGGCGAGCTGTTCGACGTCCTCGAACGCCTCGACCGCGACGGTTGCGCGCGCTACGTCGTCACCGACGTCGGGCGCGACGGCACCATGACCGGCCCGAACCTCGACCTGCTGCGCTCGGTCACCGCCGCCACGACGAGGCCGGTCGTCGCGTCCGGCGGCGTCGCCTCGCTGGACGACCTGCGCGCCATCGCGACGGTGCCCGGCGTCGAGGGGGCGATCGTCGGGAAGGCGCTGTACGCAGGCGCGTTCACCCTCGAAGAGGCGCTGGCGGCCGTGCCGTGACCGTCGCCGTCCGGGTCATCCCGTGCCTCGACGTGGACGCCGGGCGGGTCGTGAAGGGCGTGAACTTCCTCGGCCTGCGCGACGCCGGCGACCCGGTCGAGCTGGCCGCGCGGTACGACGCGCAGGGCGCCGACGAGCTGGTGTTCCTCGACATCACCGCGTCCGCGCACGGCCGCGAGACGACGTACGACGTCGTGCGCCGGACCGCCGAGCAGGTGTTCATCCCGCTCACCGTCGGCGGCGGCGTACGGAGCGTCGAGGACGTGGACGCGCTGCTCCGCGCGGGTGCCGACAAGGTCGGCGTCAACACCGGCGCCGTCGCGGACCCCGACCTGATCAGCCGGGCCGCCGAACGCTTCGGCAGCCAGTGCGTCGTGCTGTCCTGTGACGTGCGGCGGCGGGCGGACGGCCACGGCTTCGAGGTCACCACGCACGGCGGGCGCACCCGCACCGGCATCGGCCTGCTCGAGTGGGCGGCGGCCGGCCAGCGGCGCGGCGCCGGCGAGATCCTGCTCAACTCCATGGACGCGGACGGCACCAAGGACGGCTTCGACGTCGAGATGATCGAGGCGGTCCGCAGCGTCGTCACGATCCCGGTCATCGCCAGCGGCGGGGCCGGCGCGGTGCAGCACTTCGCGCCCGCCGTCGCGGCCGGCGCGGACGCCGTGCTGGCGGCCAGCGTCTTCCACTTCGGCGAGCTCACCGTGAGTGACGTCAAGAACGCGCTGCGCGACGCCGGGCACCCCGTCCGCTGACACCGAGACGTAATCGGCGCGTCTACGTCATTCCCGAACGGAGGAACGACCGCGCCCTCGGCAGAAGGAGGCGCACAACGGCGGGACGACGGAGGCGCGCGCGTGGCTCGGAGCGCACGGGGGAGACGGGGGCTGCTCGCCCTCGTCGCGGCGGCGTTCTCGCTCGCCGTGCCCGCCACGGCCGCGCCGCCGGCGTGCGAGGTCCCGAACGCCTGGCGCACCACCGCCGACGGCTGGACCCGCATCGCGCCGCCGGAGTTCGACGCGGGCGACGACCTGCTCGTCTCCTACGCCGTGGACGAGCTGCGCCCCGAGCGCCTCGCCGTGTCGAACGGCGTCACCGTCGCCACGTCCTCCGACGGTGGCTGCACCTGGACCGGCGCCACGCTGCCCGAGGAGCTCTCCCAGGGGCTGCCCACGACCGGCGGCGAGAGCGGCACGCGGTTCGCGCAGCGCCGCCTGGTCGACGTGCGGATGCCGCTGCTCGGCGGCCCCGCCGTCTGGGCGCTCGGCCGGGTGGACGTCACCAGCGGCGGCACGCCGCTGGTCGAGCCCCGGGTGCTGCTGAGCGTCGACGGCGGGCGGACGTTCACGCTGCGCAACGGCGACCTGCCGCGGTTCGCGCGGCCGGTCGCCCTGCGCACGTCGCTGCTGCCGCTGGAGGCGTACCTCCTCGTCGACGAGACGCTGCCGGTCGAGACGCGCTCCCTCTACGTCACCGCCGACGGCGGCACCACGTGGGAACGCCGCGCGACCGGCCTGCCGCCGATCGGCGACCTCGCGGTGGACCCGTACCGCGGCGTCGTCTGGGGCTGGGACGGCACGGCGCTCTACCAGTCGCTCGACCAGGGCCGGACCTGGCCGCGCGTCGGCACGCCCGCGCCGCCGAAGGCGGTGGACGTGACGCCGGCGTTCACCACGATCGTGCTCGGCGACGGCAGCCGCCTCGACCTCGTCTCGCGGACCCGCGGCATGGCCGCGCCCGCGCCGGACATGACGACGTCCGCGACGGCCGGTCCCGAGCTCGGCATGG
Source organism: Mycobacteriales bacterium (assembly GCA_036382875.1). GTDB lineage: Bacteria > Actinomycetota > Actinomycetes > BP-191 > BP-191 > BP-191. Next base: position 58,508 of record DASVPJ010000040.1, on the reverse strand, counting down.
TCGCGACGTCGTCGGTCACCGACGGCGTGACGGTGGACCCGCCGGTCCGCCTGCGCGACGCCAAGCCGCTCGACGCGACGCCGCAGGACGTGACGCTGACCTACCTCACCTTGGCGCAGGCGAAGGTGGACGGCCGCTACGCGCTGTTCGGCTTCAGCCCGGCGGCGGTGTACCGGCGGTGGGTGCCGTACGACTTCGACATCCCGCCGCCCCCGCAGCCCCAGGTGGTCGTGAAGCGGCGCGTCGTCCGGCCGCCGGAGAAGCCGTCGGTGCGCCCGGCCGGCAGCGTCGTCACGCTGCGCCCGGGGGAGCGGCGGCGGGTCGGCTACGACCTCGTGCTGCCGCCCGCGCCGACGCCGCTGGACCTGTACTTCATGACCGACAGCACGGGCAGCATGCGAGGCGCGATCGCCGCCGTGCAGGAGGGCGTGCAGGACATCGTCGACGAGCTCACCGCCGCCGGCATCAACCTGCACCTCGGCGTGGCGGAGTTCCGCGACTACCCGCCGGCCCCGGAGGACGGCACGAAGGCTCCGACGGAGCAGACGTACCCGTACAAGCGGCACCGCGCGGTCGGCCCGGTGGACGACGACCTCGCCGACGCGCTGGAGAACATCCGCACCGGCGGCGGCTACGGCGACGACTCCGCCCTGGAGGCGATCTACCAGGCGGTCACCGGCGCCGGCCGCGACGGCGTCACCGCCGACATCGCGCCGGGCCAGGGCGCGCAGTTCCGGCCGGACGCGCTCAAGGTCGTGCTCGTCGCGAGCGACGAGGAGATGCGCGTGCCGAGCCCCGCCGAGCCGTGGAACGCCGGGCCGTCGATGGACGCCGCCGTCGCCGCGCTCAACGCGCACGGCGTGGAGTTCGTCGGCATCCGCGTCGACACGCGCAGCGGCAACCCGCGCCCGCAGATGGAGGAGATCGCCGGGCGGACCGGCTCCGTCGCCCCCGAGGGCGGCGTCGACTGCGACGGCGACGACGAGCCGGACATCGACGCGGGCGACCCGCTCGTCTGCGACTTCTCCAGCAGCGACGGGTCGATCGCGCCGGCCTTCATCAACATGCTGCGCGGCCTCAAGGACCTGGCGGACGTGCACGTCGGCGTGCGCGGGCCGCGCGACGTCGTGCGGCACCTCGGCGAGGGGACGTTCGAGGGCGTCAACGTCAAGGCGTTCAACACGTTCCCCGTGCCCGTGGAGTACGCCTGCACCCCGGCCCGCTACGGCACCGACACGCCGGTCACGATCGCCGGCGAGCTGCGCGGGAGCACGCTCGTCTCGACGACCGCGACCGTGCGCTGCCTGGCGCCGCCCAAGGTGGCGCCGGTCGTGCCGCCGGTGATCCCGCGGCCGCCGCCCCGGCCGTTGCGGGCCGCCGCGGTGCCGCCCCCGCCGCCACCGCAGCCGAACCCGAACGTGAACCCCAACCCGAACCCCAACCCGCAGGCGCAGGGCAACGCCGGCTTCGCCTCGCAGGAGGAGCAGCAGAGCGAGCTCGCGCTCGCGGAGAACGACCTCACCGAGGACGAGGAGCTCGCGTTCTCGGCCATCGACAACCGGAGCGACGTCACGCCCGCCGTGACGCTCGTCGCCGGGATGCTCGTCGCGTGCGCGGCGGCAGGAACCCAGCTCCACCTCGCGCGGCGCACCCGCGTCGCGACGAACCCCTCACGCAACCCCTCGGGAGCACGACCATGAACCGACGCCTCGCCGTCGCCGCAGCGGCCGCCGTCGCCGCCTCGCTCACCGCCGTCCCGGCGCATGCCGCGAAGGTGCTCTGCCTCCAGCTCACCGACCCGGAGGGCGACGGCTCGATCCTCGGCACGGTGCCGCAGAGCCAGGACGCCCTCGACATCGTCAGCGGCGACATCGCCACCGGGCGGAAGAACGTCGTCGCCGTCCTGCGGATGAAGTCGCTCAACGCCGACACGCCGCTCGGCGGGCGGCAGTACCAGTTCGCGTTCACGGCGGGCGGCGTGACGTACACGCTGACGCACACCGTCAACCTCGACGGGACGACCCGCGGCTCGCTGGGCGACGGCACCGGCACCACGCCGGTCGACGCCGTGGTCGACGCGTCCAGCGGCTCCGTCACGTGGACGGTCCCGCGCAAGGCGGTCGCCGCGCTCAAGACGTCCGGCGCGAAGATCAGCGGGCTGACCGGCAAGGCGTCGTACTCGGTCGCGATGCAGGTGCCCGGCGGCACGTACGACTCCGCGACGCCGAGCGACCTCGCCGAGAGCGGCAAGACGTACGTCGACGGGACCCCCACCTGCCTGCGGGGCGTCTGACAAAGCCGTGCGAGGATCGCGGGCATGGCTCGCGTCCCCGACAGCAACCTCGACCCGGACATCGCCGCGCGGCTCAAGCGCGACGCGCACGGCCTCTTCCCGGCGGTCGCGCAGCAGCACGACACCGGCGAGGTCCTCATGGTCGGCTGGATGGACGACGAGGCGCTGCACCGCACGCTGACGACCGGCCGGTGCACGTACTGGTCGCGCAGCCGCCAGGAGTACTGGGTGAAGGGCGAGACCTCGGGCCACCAGCAGTGGGTCAAGGCCGTCGCGCTCGACTGCGACGGCGACACGGTGCTGGTCAAGGTCGACCAGGTCGGCGCGGCCTGCCACACCGGCGACCGGACGTGCTTCGACGCGGACGTGCTGCCGGCGGTCACCGGAACGCCGTGACGACCGGCACGGTCACGCCGGACCGCGCGACGTTCCGCGCCCTCGCGCGGGACCGGCGGGTCATCCCGGTCACCCGCCGGCTGCTCGCCGACGGCGACACGCCGGTGGGCGTGTACCGCAAGCTGGCCGGCGGCCGCCCGGGGACGTTCCTGCTGGAGTCGGCCGAGCACGGCCGCTCGTGGAGCCGGTACTCGTTCGTCGGCGCGCGCTCGGCGGCGACGCTGACCGAGCGCGGCGGCGACGCGCACTGGACCGGGACGCCGCCGGTCGGCCTGCCGATGGACGGCGACCCGCTCGCCGCGCTGCGCGAGACGGTCGCCCGGCTGCACACCGAACGCCTCCCCGGCCTGCCGCCGCTGACCGGCGGGCTGGTCGGCTACCTCGCGTACGACGCGGTCCGCCGCCTCGAACGCCTCCCGAGCGTCGCGACCGACGACCTGCACGTGCCGGAGCTGGCGTTCCTGTTCGCCACCGACCTCGCGGTGCTCGACCACGACGACGGCTCGGTGCTGCTCATCGCCAACGCCGTCAACTGGGACGACAGCGACGAGCGGGTCGACGCGGCGTACGACGACGCGGTGACCAGGCTCGACGCCATGACCCGCGACCTGGCCACGCCCGCCGACCCGACGGTGGCCACGCTGGACACGGCGGTGGACCTCGGCGACGTGACGAGCACCGCGCCGGCCGGCGGCTACCAGAACGCCGTCGAGCGCGCGAAGGAGGAGATCCGCGCCGGCGAGGTGTTCCAGGTGGTGCTCTCGCAGCGGTACGAGACGCGCACCGCGGCGGACCCGCTCGACGTCTACCGGGTGCTGCGGGTGCTCAACCCGAGCCCGTACATGTACCTGCTGCGCTTCGAGGGCTTCGACGTCATCGGCTCCTCGCCGGAGGCGCTGGTCAAGGTGGAGTCCGGCCGCGCGATGGTCCGCCCGATCGCCGGGACCAAGCCGCGCGGGGCGACGCCGGAGGAGGACGCGGCGCTCGCCACCGAGCTGCTCGGCGACCCGAAGGAGCGCTCCGAGCACGTGATGCTCGTCGACCTCGGCCGCAACGACCTCGGCCGCGTCTGCGACCCGGGCTCGGTGGAGGTCGTGGACTTCTTCACGGTCGAGCGGTACTCGCACGTGATGCACATCGTGTCGACCGTCGTGGGCCGCGTGACGGCGGAGCGGACGGCGTTCGACGTGCTCGCCGCGTGCTTCCCGGCGGGCACGCTGTCCGGCGCGCCGAAGCCGCGCGCGATGGAGCTGATCGAGGAGATCGAGCCGCGCCGCCGCGGCCTCTACGGCGGCGCGGTCGGCTACCTCGACTTCGCCGGCGACCTCGACGCGTGCATCGCGATCCGCACGGTGCTGCTGCGCGACGGCGTGGCGTACGTCCAGGCCGGGGCCGGCATCGTGGCCGACAGCGACGGCCCGACCGAGGACGCCGAGTGCCGCAACAAGGCGAAGGCGGTGCTCACCGCGATCCGTGCCGCGGAGACGTTGCGGCCCGCGCCGTGACGCCCGACGCGGCGAAGCGGGAGCTGGCGCTCGCGGTCGCCGGCTGCACCGCGAGCGGCGCGCTGCTGCTGTTCGTCGCGGACGACCGCGCGGCGGACGCGTGGGGCTGGGTGGCGTTCGGCGGCGTCGTCGCGATCGCCGCGAGCCGCCGCGCCTCACGGGTCGTCGTCGGCGTCGCGCTCGCGCTCGCCGGCGCGGTCGCCGCGGTGAGCACGGGCGCGGTGGTGGCCGGCGCGCTGCTCGCGCTGACCGGCGCGTTCGTCGCGGTCCGCGGGCCGCGCTGGTCGGCGCTCGGCGCGCGCTACGACGCGCCCGCGCGGCGGGCCGACCCGTGGGACGCCCTCGACCGTGGCGAGGACCCGACGGCCTGACGCCGTTCCTGCGATGATCGGTCGCATGCCGACGGTCCTCGACGAGATCCTCGCGGGTGTGCGCGAGGACCTCGCCGCGCGCGAGGCCGAGACGCCGATGGACCGGCTCAAGGAGATCGCCCAGCGCACGCCCCCGGCGCGCGACTCGGTGACGATCCTCAAGCGCCCGGGCGTCGCCGTCATCGCCGAGGTGAAGCGGCGCAGCCCGTCGAAGGGCGACCTCGCCGAGATCGGCGACCCGGCCGCGCTGGCCAGTGCCTACGCCGACGGCGGCGCCGCCGTGGTCAGCGTCCTGACCGAGCAGCGGCGGTTCGGCGGCACGCTCGCCGACCTCGTCGCGGTCCGCCGCGCGGTCGACGTGCCGGTGCTGCGCAAGGACTTCGTCGTGTCGCCGTACCAGATCTGGGAGGCCAGGGCGTTCGGCGCCGACCTCGTGCTGCTCATCGTCGCCGCGCTGGAGCAGACCGCGCTGGTGTCGTACGTCGAGCGCGTCGAGTCGCTCGGCATGACGCCGCTGGTCGAGGTGCACGACGAGGACGAGCTCGACCGCGCCGTCGACGCCGGAGCCCATGTGATCGGCGTCAACGCGCGCAACCTCAAGACGCTCGACGTCGACCGCGACACGTTCGCCCGGCTCGCGCCGCGGCTGCCGGCCAACGCGGTCAAGGTCGCCGAGTCCGGCGTGCGCGGCGTCGCGGACCTGCGGGCCTACGCCGCCGCCGGTGCCGACGCGGTGCTCGTCGGCGAGAACCTGGTCACCGGCCGCGACCCGCGGCACGCCGTCGCCGAGCTCGTCGCCGCCGGCCGCCACCCCGCGATCGCGCGGACCCAGCAGTGACCGCGCTGCCCGACCCGTCCGGCCACTTCGGGCCGTACGGCGGGAGGTTCGTCCCCGAGGCGCTGGTCGCCGCGTTGGACGAGCTGACCGCCGCGTACGACGACGCGCGACGGGACCCCGCGTTCACCGGCGAGCTGGACCGGCTGCTGACGACCTACGCCGGGCGCCCCACGCCGCTCACCGACGCGCGGCGGCTGGCGGCGGAGGCGGGCGGCGCGCGCGTCCTGCTCAAGCGCGAGGACCTCGCGCACACCGGCTCGCACAAGGTGAACAACGTGCTCGGCCAGGCCGTGCTCACCCAGCGCATGGGCAAGCCGCGGGTCATCGCCGAGACCGGCGCCGGCCAGCACGGCGTCGCGACCGCGACCGCCTGCGCGCTGCTCGGCCTCGAGTGCGTCGTCTACATGGGCGCGGTCGACACCGCCCGGCAGGCGCTCAACGTCGCGCGCATGCGGCTGCTCGGCGCGGAGGTCGTGCCGGTGGAGGCCGGCCAGGCGACGTTGAAGGACGCCATCAACGAGGCCATGCGCGACTGGGTCACCAACGTCGGCACGACCCACTACGTCATCGGCTCGGTGGTCGGCCCCCACCCGTTCCCGATGATGGTCCGGGACTTCCAGCGGGTCATCGGCGTCGAGGCGCGGCGGCAGTGCCTCGACCTCACCGGGCGGCTGCCCGACGCGTGCGTCGCCGCGGTCGGCGGCGGCTCGAACTCGATGGGCCTGTTCCACCCGTTCGTCGAGGACGCCTCCGTCCGCCTCGTCGGCTGCGAGGCCGGTGGCGACGGCGTCGGCACCGGCAAGCACTCCGCGACGCTGGTCGGCGGCTCGCCCGGCGTGCTGCACGGCGCCCGGTCGTACCTCCTGCAGGACGCCGACGGGCAGACACTGGAGACGCACTCGATCTCGGCCGGGCTCGACTACCCGGGCGTCGGCCCGGAGCACGCGTGGCTGCGCGACAGCGGCCGGGCGGAGTACCGCGCGGTGAGCGACACCGAGGCGATGGACGCGTTCGCGCTGCTCTGCCGGACCGAGGGCATCATCCCGGCGATCGAGACCGCGCACGCCGTCGCCGGCGCGCTCCAGGTCGGCCGCGAGCTCGGCCCGGACGCGGTCGTGCTGGTCAACCACTCCGGCCGCGGCGACAAGGACGTGGACACCGCGGCGCGGTGGTTCGGTCTGTGACCGGGCTGGCGGCGGCGTTCGGGCAGGGCCGCCCGGTGCTCGTCGGCTACCTGCCCGCCGGGTTCGCCGACGCCGGCGCGTTCCGCGCGATGACCGACCACGGCGTCGACGTGGTCGAGGTCGGGCTGCCGTACTCCGATCCGCTGATGGACGGCCCGGTCATCCAGGAGGCGGTCCGCCGCGCGCTGGAGCGGCACACGTCCACCCGCGACGTGCTCGCCACCGTCGAGGCCGTGGCGAAGCACGCGCCCACGGTCGTGATGACGTACTGGAACCCGGTCGAGCGCTACGGCGTCGACGCGTTCGCCCGCGACCTCGCCAACGCCGGCGGCGCCGGCGCGATCACGCCCGACCTGATCCCCGAGGAGGCCGGCGAGTGGCTGGCCGCGGCCGGGACGTACGGCCTCGACCCGGTGTTCCTCGTCGCGCCGTCCTCCACCGAGGCGCGGCTGCGGGTGGTCGCCGAGACCAGCCGCGGCTTCGTCTACGCCGCCTCCACGATGGGCGTCACCGGCGCCCGCGACGCCGTGGCGACCACCGCGCCCGAGCTGGTCGGGCGGATGCGCGCGGTCACCGACCTGCCGGTCGCGGTCGGCCTCGGCGTGAGCACCGGCGCGCAGGCCGCGGAGGTCGCGGCGTACGCCGACGGCGTCATCGTCGGGTCGGCGTTCGTCCGCGCGGCGATGGACGGCGGCCGCGACGCGATCGTCGCGTTGGCCACGGATCTCGCCAACGGGGTGCGCGGCCGGGCATGATCCCGCGCATGCCCACGCGCCGTCTCGTGCTGCCCGCGATCCTGCTCGTCGCCCTGACCGCCTGCCGCGGCGGGACCGACGAGGCCGCCCCGCAGCCGACCGCCACCACCACGACCGCCGCGCCGACCGCGACCCCCACCCCGGGCGCGACGCCCACGACCAAGCCGACCGCGAAGCCGACGGTGCCGCCGACCGCGAAGCCCACGGCGAAGCCGTCGCCCACCAAGGCGCCGCTGCCGCAGGCCACCGGCCCCGCGCCGAAGCACTTCCTGCCGGTCGACTTCTCGTTCATCGGCGCGTCGTTCGGCTGGGCGCTCGGCTGCGGGAGCCCGACCTGCCCCGCGGTCGTCGCGCGCACGACCGACGCGGGCCGCACGTGGCACGAGACGGCCGCGCCGCCGGTCAAGGTCAACGACGACTCCGGAGACTCCGTCCGCGCGATCCGCTTCGGCACGCAGGACCACGGCTGGCTCTACGGCCCGCAGCTCTGGGCGACGCACAACGGCGGCAAGTCCTGGAAGCAGCTCCCGACCGACGGCGACGTCATCGCGCTGGAGCAGGCCAAGGGCGTCACGTGGCTCGTCGTCTCGTCGTGCGAGGCGGGCGGCTGCCGGCTCTCGCTGTGGACCGCGCCGTCGGCCTCGGACGCCTTCGTGCTGCGCTCGGTGATCCCCGGCACGGACGCCAACGAGAAGACGTACCAGCTCGTCCGGGCCGGCTCGACGCACGGCTGGCTCGTCGGCATCGGCAACGGCGGCAAGCAGATCCTCCGCACGACCGACGGCGGCAAGACGTGGAAGGAGATCGCGAACCCCTGCACCTCGCAGGACACGTACACGATGCGGCTCACCCGCTACGACACGCAGACGCTGTGGCTCGCCTGCGGCTCCGACGCCGGCGCCGGCCAGCAGGCGAAGACCGTGTGGCACTCCTCCGACGCCGGGTCGCACTGGGGCAGCAGCACCAAGCCGCCGAGCACCGGGCTGCTGCTCGACATCCAGGCGTTCGGCTCGCGGACCGCGCTGCTCGCCGTGTCGCACGGGCCGCTGCTGCGGACCACCGACGGCGGCATCACGTGGCAGGGCGTCGCGTCCGGCCCCGACGACGCGGGCTGGAACAAGGTCGAGACGATCAACTTCCGCAACGTCTGGGCGCTGTCCGGCCACGCGATCTACCGCAGCGCGGACGCGGGGCGCACCTGGGGGAAGTACACGTTCACCCCGTAGGGTCGTCGGTATGGGCGCTCCGGCGGCGACGCGCGTCGACCACCACGTACGCCACCGCAACATCACCGGCGGCTGGCTGCGGCCCGCGCTGTTCGGCGTGACCGACGGCCTCGTCTCGAACTTCGCGCTCGTCATGGGCATGGCCGGTGCGGACGCGTCGTCGCGGATCGTGCTGCTGGCCGGGCTCGCGGGGCTGTTCGCGGGGGCGTTCTCGATGGCCACCGGCGAGTACAACTCGGTCCGCTCGCAGTCCGAGCTGGCGCACGCGGAGATCGCCATCGAACGCCGCGAGCTGGCCCGCGCGCCGGAGGCCGAGGAGGCGGAGCTGGCCGGCATCTACCGCTCCCGCGGCCTCGACCCGCCGCTCGCCCGCGAGGTCGCGCGGCAGCTCGCCCGCGACCCCGAGGTGCTGTGGCGGGTGCACGCGCGCGAGGAGCTGGGCATCGACCCGGACAACCTGCCCTCGCCGTGGGTGGCCGCGTTCGCGTCGTTCGTGTCGTTCGCGGCCGGCGCGGTCGTGCCGGTGCTGGCGTACGTCGCCGACGCCGGCTCGCCGTTCGTCGTGGCCGCCGTGCTGAGCGGCGCCGCGCTGTTCGTCATCGGCGCCGTGGTCGGCCGGATGACCGCCCGGCTCTGGCTCTACACCGGCGCGCGCCAGCTCCTCCTCGGCGCGGGGGCGGCGGCGGTGACGTACGCCGTCGGCAGCCTCGTCGGCGTGGGGGTGTCGTGAGCGACGAGGTGGACGAGCTCTACGCGCTCGACCCGGACGAGTTCGTGCCCGCGCGCGACGCGATCGTGCGCCGGCTGCGCAAGGAGGGCGCGCGGGACGAGGCGGCCGCCGTCGCCAAGCTGCGCCGCCCGACCGTCCCCGCCTGGGCGCTGAACGTCGTCGCCCGCGACCACCCCGGCGAGGTCGCGGCGGTGCTGGCGGCGGGGGAGCGGCTGCGTTCGGCGCAGGAGCAGGCGCTGCGCGGCGACGCCGCGGCGCTGCGGACCGCGACCGCCGAACGCCGCGCCGCCGTGGCCGCCGCCGCGGCGCTCGTCGCGGACGTGCTCGGCGACCGGGCGCCGGCCCAGGCGGGCGCGGTGTCGGCGACCCTCGAGGCGGCCACGGTGGACCCCGACGTCGCCGAGCTGCTGCGGGCCGGGCGGCTGGACCGGGAGCGGTCGGCCGCGGCGGCCGGGTTCGGGTTCGGGGACGTCGGCGACTGGACGCCGCCGCCGCCCCGGAAGGCCCCCGCCACGAAGGCTGCGAAGAAGCAGCCCGGGAAGGCGGCGCCCGCCGCGAAGGAGCCCGCGAATAAGGCGCCCGCCAAGCCGGCGAAGCCCGCGCGCGACGACCGCCTCCGCGCGGAGCTCGACGCCGCCGTCGCCGAGGCCAAGGCGCGCGCCGCCGAGCTGCACGACGCCGAGGTCGCGGTCAGCCGGCTCAAGAAGGAGCTCGCCGACGCCACCCGCGCCGCGCGCGAGGCCCGGACCCGCGCGAACCGCGCCGAGCTGCACGCCGAGCAGCTCCGCCAGCGCGTCTGGGAAGAGGGTGAGCGCCGCCGGTAGGAGCGCGGGCCTCCATGTCGAATCGGGAGAGCGGGCTGGGCATCCCCGCGTTCTCCGGAACGGACCGAAGGATGCCGGGGGACGACGCGTAAACAGAGGCGGGGCCCGTCCGCGTCTGTGCAAGGGGGAGTGGCTCATGGCCGTGCCGTGGCCTGAGATCGCCGCTCATAGAGAGCGGCTCGTTCGGCTTGCCCGCCGCCGGGTGCCAACGCTCGAGGACGCCGAGGACGTGGTGTCCGAGGCGATGCTGCGGTGCGCGACGTTCGAGGGGCTCGACCCCGCCCGGCTGGCGCAGTTCCTCACCACGGTGACGCTGCGGCTGTGCGCGGACTTCTACCGCGAGGCCGAGCGCGGCGCGCGGCTGGCCCGGCGCCTGGACCTCGACGACGTGCCGAGCCCCGAGGACCTCGCCTGCGCCGCGGCCGACGCCGGCATCGTGCGCGACTCGCTCGGCCGGCTCCCCGACACGCAGCGCGCGGTGCTGGTCGACCGGTCGTTCGGGCTGTCGGTGACGCAGATCTCGCACCGCCACTCGCTGACGTACAAGGCCGTGGAGTCGGCGCTGTCCCGCGCCCGCGCCACGATGCGCACCGCGCTGGCCGGCGCGCTGGCGCTGGTGTTCGGCGCGGCCGAGGCGATCCGCCGCCGCCCGGCGCTGGAGAACGCGATCCCGGCCGCGACGGTCGCGTTCGTGGCCGCGGTCGTGGCGCCGTTCGGGACGCCCGCCCCGATCGGCGGCGAGCCGCTCGCGCTCGCCCCCGCGCCGCCGCCCGCCGTCATCCGGGCCGTCCGGCCGGCCGCGCCCGCGCCGCGCCCGGTGCCGGTCCCGGCCCCCACGCCGGCTCCGGCGCTCGCGCGGCTCGCGCCGCTCCCGCCGCGGCTGACCGCCCCGCGCCCGGAGCCCAGCCGCAGCATCTCGGTCCCGCTCGGCGACGAGGAGGCCGGCGTCAAGCACAACGGCAGCCTCGTCTCCCAGGACGACGTGAGCGGCTGCCTCCGCAACGGGCCCAAGGTCCAGGCCAGCCTCACCCCGGGCGAGCCGATGCCGAGCTACCACGGCAACGTCTACTGCCCCCACTAGCCCGAGCCCCCCTCCACCAGCGAAGCGAAGGAGCACCAACGATGGTCAAGCACGTTCTGGTCGCGGCGGCCGCCGCGGCAACCCTGTTCGGCGGGGGCACGGCGTCCGCCGCGCGGCAGTGCGCGGTCACCTGCTCGGCCGACGCCACGAACCCGTGCCACGTGATCACCACGATCGACTGCGGGTTCTGCGTGTTCGTGGGGACGAACCTCGAGCAGTGCTTCTTCGAGCCGCCGGCGCCGTAGGCCGGAGTCCCCGGGCGACGGGGCCGGGGGAGGCGCGCGATGCCCTCACGCCCGCCCCCGGCCGTCCGTCCGGGCGGCGGCCGGGAGCGGCCGTGGGCCGCACCGAGCCCCTCAGATCGCGCGGCCTCGTACCACCCCGGTCCGCCGCCCGCCCGAGACACCTGTGTTACGCGGTGCCGCAGGCTTTCCTTCGGCTGGGTGTGCTGAGAGCCGCGGCCCGAGGGGCCGGTTCAGCGTGGCGTCGCGTTGTCCGGATCGCACAAACGGCTACGGGCACTCCACGACGGAGAGCCTCGTGACCCCGTCGTGGACGGTGCCGTAGACGGCGAGCACGAGCGGGACGCAGATCTGCGTGAGGAACGTGTCGATCGTGACGTGGACGCTGGCGCCGCCGACGGCGGCCAGGTCGCCCGGCGTCAGCTCGGCCAGCGTGTCCTTGCGGAGGGTGAGGGATCGGCGCATGGCAGCGCACGGTACCGCCGCGCGGCAACTTCCGTAACGCACCGAAGGAAGCGGGCCGGTACCGCGTAACTCGTGCGGGGCGTCGCGTACCTGTCGAGAGGAGCGTCCATGGCCGTCCCGTGGCCGGAGATCGCCGCGCATCGCGAACGGTTGCTCAAGGTCGCCCGCCGGCGCGTGCCCACCCGCGAGGACGCCGAGGACGTCGTGCACGAGGCGATGCTGCGGTGCGCGGAGTTCGAGGAGCTGGACGAGGCGCGGCTGGGGCAGTTCCTGACCGCCGTGACGGTCCGGCTCTGCGCCGACGTGTACCGCACCGCCGACCGCGGGGCCCGCGCGCTGCGCCGCCTCGAGGCGGAGGACGTGCCCGGCCCCGAGGTCGCGGCCGTCGCGGCGGCCGAGGCGGCCGAGCTGCGCGCGCTCCTCGCGACGCTGCCGGAACGCCAGCGCCACGTCCTCGTCGACCGCGCCGAGGGGCTGTCGGTGACGCAGATCTCGTCGCGGCACGCGCTGACGTACAAGGCCACCGAGTCGGCGCTCTCGCGCGCCCGCGCCACCATGCGCGTCGCGCTCGCGTCCGCGGTCGGCGTGGTCGTGGCGGCGTTCGCGGCCGTCCGCCGCCGCCCCGCGGCGGCGCTGGCGCTGCCGGTGGTCGCGGTCGCGTTCGTGGCGAGCGTGCACTCCGCGCCGCCCGCCCCCGCCGCCGCGCCGCCGCCGGCGCCCCGGCCGCCCGCGCCCGCGGGCACCGCGCCGCTGCTCGCCGTCCGCGAGCCCGTCCCGGCACCCGCCGCGCGGGCCGCGCGCCGGGCGGCCGCGCCCGTCGCGAGACCGGCGCGCCGGACGGCCCGCAAGCCCGCGGCCTCGCCGTACGAGAAGGTCTTCGAGTACCAGCCGCCGGTGCCGGGCGCGCCGCGGATCGTGGTCGAGGACGACGGCGAGACGGTGCCGCAGATGGTGGACCGTTGCCTCCACGCCGACCACTACTCGGTGAGCATCAACCCGCGGCCGCAGGGCCAGCAGGCCGTCGTCGACCCGTACTGCCACCCCGAGCAAGCCTGAACCAGGACCAAGGAGACAGACCAGTGAAGCGGATCATCCTCGGCGTCGCCGCCGGCGTCCTCGCCCTCTCCGGGCCGGTCGCGCACGCCGCCTGCGCGGGCGCCGGGTGCGTGCCCGCCGGCGCCTTCGCCGTGCGGGACCTCACCGACTGCGACGAGGGCGGCTCGGAGGACTGCCGCGTCTGCGTGCTGACGGACCAGACGCGGATCGTCTGCACGCCGTAGCCCGCCGCCGCCGAGGCCGCGGCCGGGTCAGGCGGACGCGGCGGCGCGTTCCAGCTCCGCGATGTCGATGCGCTTCATGCCGAACATCGCCTGCATCACCGCCGCGGACTTGGCCGGGTCCGACGCCAGCTCGCCGAGGCGGGTGGGCACGACCTGCCAGGACAGGCCGAACTTGTCCTTCAGCCAGCCGCACGGCCCTTCCGAGCCGCCGTCCGCGGTGAGCGCGTCCCAGTAGTAGTCCACCTCGGCCTGCCCCTCGCAGGTGATCTGGAACGACACCGCCTCGCTGAACGTGAACTCCGGCCCGCCGTTGATCGCGGTGTACGGCTGCCCGTCGAGCTCGAACTCCACGAGCATCGCGGAGCCCGGCGTGCCGGGGCCGGCCTCGGAGTACGGCGTGGTGGACGTGACGCGTGAGTTCTTGAACACCGAGACGTAGAACGTCGCGGCGTCCTCCGCCTGCGTGTCGAACCACAGGCACGGCGTGATCCTCTGCATGGCTTCCTCCCGAGCGAGTCCGTCGTGGGTGGGACGTGCCGGGGCGCCGGAACTCATCGGCCGCCGCGGCCCCGATGCGGGGGAGCCGGGGTGCGGCGGGTGGGATTCGAACCCACAAGCCCTTGCGGGCAGCGGGGTTTGAGCCCGCCGCGTATGCCGTTCCGCCACCGCCGCTCGCGGACGACTGTATCGGTAGGGTGCGGTGCGTGACCGCGCGCCGGGTGCTGATCGCCGAGGACGAGGCCCTCATCCGCCTCGACCTCCGCGAGATGCTCGAGGAGGAGGGCTACGAGGTCTGCGGCGAGGCCGGCGACGGCGAGACCGCGGTCCGCCTCGCCGAGGAGCTGCGCCCCGAGCTCGTCATGCTCGACGTGAAGATGCCGGTCCTCGACGGGATCGCGGCGGCCGAACGGATCGCCGCCCAGCGCATCGCGCCCGTCGTGATCCTCACCGCGTTCAGCCAGCGCGAGCTGGTCGAGAAGGCGCGGGAGGCGGGGGCGATGGCGTACCTCGTGAAGCCGTTCCAGAAGAAGGACCTGCTGCCCACGATCGAGATGGCGCTGTCCCGCTACGCCGAGCTGGTCGGGTTGGAGGCGGAGGTCGGCGACCTCCAGGGGCGGCTGGAGGCGCGCAAGCTCGTGGAACGCGCCAAGGGCGTGCTGATGAGCGAGCACGGGCTGACCGAGCCGGAGGCGTTCCGCTGGATCCAGCGCGGCTCGATGGACCGGCGGCTGACCATGCGCGCGTTCGCCGAGGCCGTCCTGAGCGGCACCGAGCGCCCCTAGCGCCGCCGGACCCGCGCCCGGCGGCGCGGCGCGGCCGCGCCGCGCGCGCCGCGCGCGCCGCGCCCGCCGGGCCCGCGCCGATTTCGCGACCGGGTCGCGAAATCGCGCACGGCCGTGCGGACCCCGCGACCGGGTCGCGAAATCGGGCGGGCGGCGCGGGGGCGGGCGGCCGGCCGGCGCGGGCCCGCCGAAAGGCGCAGGTCACAGGATGGTTGCGGCGCCGGGCGCGCTGCTTCTGTTCCGGGCACCGTTGGGGATAGGTTCTCACCGCGCCGACGGACCGGTCGGCCCGTGCAACGACATCCGGAGGAGGGAGTCCGCGTGCGACAGCGCCGGCTCATCAAGCTCGCAGCACCCGTCGTGCTGTCCGCTCTCGTACTTGCCGCCTGCGGCGACAAGAAGGAAGAGACCGGAGGCGGCGGCGACGGCGACAAGGTCGCCAAGATCGGTGTCATCGCGCCCCTGTCGGGTGACCTCTCGGCACTCGGTCTCGGCATCAAGAACGGCGTCGACCTCGCCATCAAGCAGGCGAACGAGGCCAACAAGGTCAACGGCTGGAAGCTCGAGCTCGCCGACAAGGACGACACCGCGACCGCCAACGTCGGCGCGACCGTCGCCGCGGCGCTCAAGAGCGACGCCAACGTCGTGGGCGTCGTCGGCACGCTGAACTCCAGCGTCGCCGAGCAGGTCGCCCCCGTCCTGCAGAGCGGCAACATCGTCATGGTGTCGCCCGCCAACACCGGCGTGAAGCTGACCGGCCGCGACAAGCTGCCGAACCAGCAGCGCGTCTACTCCAACTACTTCCGCGTCGCGACGACCGACGACGTGCAGGGCCCGTTCGCGGCGCAGTACCTGCTCGGCGCCGGCTTCAAGAAGCTGGCGATCGTCCACGACAAGAAGACCTACGGCCAGGGCCTCGCGACCGCCGTCGACGGCGAGTTCAAGAAGGGCGGCGGCTCGGTCGTCATCACCGAGACGATCAACCCGGGCGACAAGCTCTTCCAGGGCATCGTCTCGAAGATCCTCGCGGCCAAGCCGGACGCCGTGTACTACGGCGGCGAGTTCCCCGAGGCCGCGCCGCTGTCCAAGCAGCTCCACGAGGCCGGCTTCACCGGCCCGGTGATGGGCGGCGACGGCATCTACGACCAGAAGTTCATCGACAACGGCGGCGCCAACGGCGACCTCGCCACGTCGGTGGGCGCGCCGACCGACCAGCTCGCGTCGGCCAAGGCGTTCGTGGACGCGTACACCGCGGCCGGCTACAAGGACCCGTACGGCGCCTACGGCGCGTACGCGTACGACGCGGCCAACGCGATCATCGACGCGCTCGCGAAGGTGCTCCCCGGCAAGGACAAGATCGACGACCAGGTCCGCAAGGACGTCATCGCGGCGGTCCAGAGCACCGCGCTGTCCGGCGTGACCGGCAACGTCGCGTTCGACCAGTTCGGCGACACGACGACGAAGATCCTCACGGTCTACGGCGTCGAGAACAAGAAGTGGGTCGCGAAGAAGACGGACTCCTTCAAGTAACCGGACGGCTGACCACGGACGAGGGGCAGGGCGGGCGACCGTCCTGCCCCTCGTCCGATGACCGGAGGCAGCAGGCGTGACGCAGTTCGCGCAGCAGCTCGTCAACGGCGTCGTCATCGGCGCGCTCTACGGGCTCATCGCGCTCGGCTACACGATGGTGTACGGCATCATCCAGCTGATCAACTTCGCCCACGGCGAGGTGTTCATGGTCGGCGCGTTCGGCGGCCTGTACGCCTACACGCACTGGATCCCCGACGGCACCCCCGCGCCGGTCGCGCTGCTGCTCGTGGTGCTGTTCGCGATGCTGACGAGCGTCCTGCTCGCGATGATCATGGAACGGTTCGCGTACCGGCCGCTGCGCAACGCGCCGCGGCTCGCGCCGCTCATCACGGCGATCGGGGTCTCGCTGTTCCTCCAGGAGTTCGTCCGGCTGTACTACCCGCCGAGCGGCGCCAAGACCGACCAGCAGTTCCCCGCGCTGATCTCGGGCGCGCCGATCAAGCTCGGCGGCGTCCAGGTGCAGCGCGTGTCGGTGTTCATCGTCGGCGCGGCGCTGGTGCTGATGGTCGCGCTGTCGACGTTCGTCCGGAAGAGCAAGACCGGCAAGGCCATGCAGGCCACCGCGCAGGACCGCGACACCGCGCAGCTCATGGGCATCAACACCGACAAGATCATCGTGGTGGCGTTCATCCTCGGCGCCGCGCTGGCCGGCGTGGCCGGCGTCATGCAGGGCCTGCAGGTCGGCGCGGTCGGCTTCAAGATGGGCTTCCTGGCCGGCATCAAGGCGTTCACCGCGGCCGTCCTCGGCGGCATCGGCAACATCGCCGGCGCGGTCCTCGGCGGGTTCCTGCTCGGGATCATCGAGGTGATGGCCACGCAGTACATGCCCGGCAAGTACGGCGGCGGCGCCTGGAAGGACGTCTGGGCCTTCGTCGTCCTCGTCATCATCCTGGTGTTCCGCCCGACCGGCCTCCTCGGCGAGCGGGTGGTGAACCGCGCGTGATCTTCCGCACCCTGGTCCGCGGCGCGCGCGAGCTCGCCTCCCGCGTCGGCGGCGCGCGCGTCCCGGTGACGCTGGCCGGCGCGCTGCTGCTGGTCGTCGGCTCCTGGTCGCCGTGGGCGACGTTCAGCGGCTTCGCCGGCAAGATGACGCTCGCGTACCCCGGCGGCGTCCGCCTCTACACGCTCGTCCTCGCGGCCTGCGTCGCGCTCGCGTTCGTGCCGCTCGCCGGCCGGCGCGGGGCGGGCGAGGCGGCGGCGCTCGGCGCGCTCGCCATCACGCTGGGCACGGTCCTGTCGATCGCCAATCAGGGCGGCGGCCTGGTCAACGTCGCGTGGGGCGCGTGGGTCGCGCTCGTCGGCGCGTTCCTCCTGCTGACCGGCCTGCTCGCGCTGCCCGAGGAGGCGGAGGGGACGCCCGCCCCGCGGCTGCCCGACGGCCCCGCGATCGGGCAGCTCGCCGGCGTGCTCGCGGTCCTCGCGCTGACCCTGGTCGTCGTGGTCGAGGCGCTGGACATCGAGTCGGCCGGGCAGTTCGTCGCGTTCCTCGTGTTCATCGGGTTCCTCGTCTGGGCGGCGTCGCGGCTCGGCGTCGGCGACTGGGTCCAGCGGGCGTCCGACCGGCACCGCACGGTGACGCTGACCGCCGGGCTGCTGACCGCGGCGGCGTTCCCGTTCACCCAGGGCGGCAGCGACGAGTGGGTCCGCGTCGGCTGCACGGTCGGCGTGTTCGCCGCGGCGGCGATCGGGCTCAACATCGTGGTCGGCCTGGCCGGCCTGCTCGACCTCGGCTACATCGCGTTCTTCGGCGTCGGCGCGTACGTCGGCGCCATGTACTCCGGCTCGCCGAACACCAACACGCACATCGCGCTGCCGTTCCTGCTGGTGCTGGTCATCGGCGCGATCGTGTCCGGCATCTTCGGCGTGGGGCTCGGCTCGCCGACGCTGCGGCTGCGCGGCGACTACCTGGCGATCGTCACCCTCGGCTTCGGCGAGATCTTCCGGATCACCGCGAACAACCTCGACGGCTTCGCCGGACCGAAGATCACCAACGGCCCCAACGGCATCCCCGGCGTGCCGAACCTGAAGTTCCTCGGCTTCGACTTCGGCGACTCCCACACGATCCTCGGCGTGAAGCTCGGCTACTTCTCGAACTACTTCTTCGCCGAGCTGCTGCTGCTCGTCGGCGTCGTGCTGGTGTTCGTCCGCCTGAACAACAGCCGCATCGGCCGCGCGTGGGTCGCGATCCGCGAGGACGAGACGGCCGCCGCGGCGATGGGCGTCAACACCGTGCGGCTGAAGCTGCTCGCGTTCGCGATCGGCGCGTTCCTGGCCGGCGCCGCGGGCACGCTCAACGCGCACCTCACCACGCAGGTCTCGCCGGACTCGTACAAGTTCGAGGAGTCGATCCTGCTGCTCGCCGCCGTCGTGCTCGGCGGCATGGGCACCATCGGCGGCGCGATCCTCGGCTCGGCGCTGCTGCACGCGCTGCCGGAGAAGCTGCGGTTCTTCCAGGAGAAGCGCATCCTCGTCTTCGGCATCGCGCTCGTGCTGATGATGCGGTTCCGGCCGGAGGGCATCGTGCCGAACCGCCGCCGCCAGCGGGAGTTCCACGACGACGTCTCCGGCGCCGACGCGACGTCCGCGCCGCCCGGCGCGCCGGTGGTGAGCGTCTGATGCCGCCCCGCGCGCGCAAGGCCACGCCGCCGCCCCCGGACCCGACGCCGGTGCCGAAGGGGCCGGTGGTGCTCCAGGCGAGCGGCGTCACGAAGCGCTTCGGCGGCCTCACCGCGGTCAGCGAGGTCGACTTCGTCGTGCACGAGCGCGAGATCGTCGGCCTGATCGGCCCGAACGGCGCCGGCAAGACGACGTTCTTCAACTGCCTGACCGGCATGGAGGTCCCGACCGCCGGCCGGGTCGCCTACCGCGGCACCACGCTCACCGGGAAGCCGCACGACATCACCAAGCTCGGCCTCGCCCGGACGTTCCAGAACATCAGGCTCTTCCCGAACATGACCGCGCTGGAGAACGTCCTCGTCGGCCGGCACTGCCGCACCAAGACCGGGGTCTTCGCGGCGGTGACCCGGGTGCCGTTCTTCCACCGGGAGGAGCGGGAGTCCGACCGCCGCGCGCGCGAGCTGCTCGACTTCGTGAACCTCCCGCGCGCCGCGGACGTGCTCGCCAAGAACCTGCCGTACGGCGACCAGCGCCGCCTGGAGATCGCCCGCGCGCTCGCGACGGACCCCGGCCTGCTGCTGCTGGACGAGCCGACCGCCGGCATGAACCCGCAGGAGACCCAGGCGGCGATGAACCTGGTGCGCAAGATCCGCGACAACGGCCTCGCCGTCGTCGTGATCGAGCACGACATGAAGTTCATCTTCAACCTCTGCGACCGGGTCGCGGTGCTGGTCCAGGGCAAGAAGCTGGTCGAGGGCACGCCGGCCGAGGCGCAGGCCGACCCGCGCGTCGTGGAGGCGTACCTCGGCACGCCGGCGACCGGGGAGGCCTCGTGACCACGGACCCGTTCGCGGACCGCAGCGGCGAGGCCGTCGCGGCGCCCGGCATGGCGATGCTCGAGGTGCGCGACCTGCGGGTGGCGTACGGCAAGATCGAGGCGGTCAAGGGCATCTCGTTCCGCGTGGACGCGGGCCAGCTCGTGACGCTCATCGGCGGCAACGGCGCCGGCAAGACCACCACGCTGCGCACGCTGTCCGGGCTGCTGCCGGTGGTGTCCGGCGAGATCTGGTTCGAGGGCCGGCGCCTCAACGGCGTCCCGGCGCACGAGGTCGTCAAGCTCGGCCTCGCGCACTCGCCCGAGGGGCGCAAGATCTTCCCCCGGATGAGCGTCGCGGAGAACCTCGAGCTCGGCGCGTTCGTCCGCAACGACCGCGACGGCGTGGAGCGCGACAAGCAGCACGTCTACGAGCTGTTCCCGGTGCTGGGGGAGCGGGCCACCCAGGCGGCCGGCACGCTGTCCGGCGGCGAGCAGCAGATGCTCGCGATGGGCCGGGCGATGATGTCGAAGCCGCGGCTGCTGATGCTCGACGAGCCCTCGATGGGCCTGTCGCCGATCATGATGGAGAAGATCTTCTCCACCATCCGCACGCTGATGGCGTCGGGCACCACGATCCTGCTGGTCGAGCAGAACGCGCAGGCCGCGCTCTCCCTCGCCGACTACGGTTACGTCATCGAGACCGGCACGATCGTGCTGGAGGACGAGGGCCGCAAGCTGCTCGGCAACGAGCAGGTGCGCAAGGCGTACCTCGGCGAGGAGTAGCGCCGCCGTACCGCCGCCGCACCGCCGCACCACACCGCTGCACCGCACCGCGGCGGCACCGCCCTGGTCCGGTGGCCGTTTCGCCGGCAGACCCCCGGGTAGCGGGGGACCGGCGCCACCCCGCCGCCGGCCCGGACATGCCGAAACCCGGGTCGCCTTTGGCACCGCCGAGGTCTTCCCCGTCCCTCGGTGTTCTCTACTCGGCCACCCGGGTTCCGCGAACCACGACCACGTGCGCCGCTCCTGTCGGAAGGGGAGGAGGGGCGCCGCGCGCCGCGATCGGGGGGCACGGTATCCGCCGCGTTCGACACGAGTCAACGGCCCGGCCGACCTGTGTCCGCCGTGCCAGCGGACCCGCTCCGCGCGGCTAGGGTCGGGTGGCATGGACACGCCGCGCGAGACGTTCCACATGAGCCCGGAGGAGTTCCGCCGGGCCGGCTACGCCACCGTCGACTGGGTCGCCGACTACCTCGCCCGGGTGGGCGAGTACCCGGTCCTCAGCCGGGTCCGGCCGGGCGAGATCCGCGCCGCGCTGCCGCCGTCGCCACCCGAGCAGGGTGAGCCGTACGACGCGATGCTGGCCGACCTCACGGACGTGATCCTGCCGGGCGTCACGCACTGGCAGTCGCCCGGGTTCCACGCGTTCTTCCCGTGCAACGGCTCCGGCCCGGCGATCCTCGGCGACCTGGTCTCCACCGGCCTCGGCATCCAGGGGATGCTCTGGGCCACCAGCCCGGCGGCGACCGAGCTGGAGACCCACGTGCTCGACTGGCTGGCCGAGCTGCTCGGCCTGCCGGAGGCGTTCCGGGGCAACGGCGTCATCCAGGACTCCGCCTCCTCGGCGACGCTGTGCGCGCTGCTCGCCGCGCGGCAGCGGGCGGCGCGGGCGGGGGTGCCGTACGACCGGCTCACCGGCTACACCTCGACGCAGGCGCACTCGTCGGTGGAGAAGGCGTGGCGGGTCGCCGGCCTCGACCCGGCCGGGCTGCGGACGGTCGAGGTGGACGCGGCCTACGCCATGCGGCCGGACGCGCTCGCCGCGCTGGTGGCGGCGGACGAGGCGGCCGGGCGCACGCCGGCGTTCGTGGTGGCGACGTCCGGGACGACGTCGTCGCTGGCGTTCGACCCGATCGGCGCGGTCCGCGCCGCCGCGCCGGGCGCGTGGCTGCACGTGGACGCCGCGATGGCGGGCAGCGCGGCGGTGTGCGAGGAGTTCCGCTGGGTGCACGACGGGCTCGACGGCGCGGACTCGTACTGCGTGAACCCGCACAAGTGGCTGTTCACGTCGTTCGACTGCGACGCGTTCTACGTCCGCGACCGGGCCGCGCTGGTCGACGCGCTGAGTGTGACTCCCGAGTACCTGCGCAACGCGGCCAGCGAGAGCGGCGCGGTGATCGACTACCGGGACTGGCAGATCCCGCTGGGCCGGCGGTTCCGGGCGCTGAAGCTGTGGTTCGTCATCCGGCACTACGGCGCCGAGGGGTTGCGCCACCACGTGCGCGAGCACGTGTCGCTCGCGCACGAGCTGGCCGGGTGGGTGGCCCGCGAGCCGCGGCTGCTGCTGGTCACCGACGCGCGGCTGAACCTCGTCTGCTTCCGCGACGTGCGCGGTGACGAGGCGACCCAGGCGCTGCTCGACCGGCTCAATGCCACCGGCGAGGTCTACCTCACGCACACCCGCCTCGACGGGGCGCTCACGATCCGCGCCTGCATCGGCGCCGCGCAGACCCGGCGCGAGCACGTGCGGCGGCTCCGGGAGCTGATCGCGGAGAGCGTTCGGTAACGAACGGGTATCGCCCGGGCAGCCCGGCGGGCTAGAGTCGCGGTTCGGCGGGGGGCGCGCCGCACCCCAGCGGCGGCGCGGAACGCGAACCTCGGAGGGGAGGTCCCGTGGCGGGTTCCGCCGTGGGAGTACGGACGGCGACGCTCGCCGACGTGCCCGCGCTCGTCCAGCTCTGGCAGGAGCTGCGCGAGGAGGGGCCGCGGCGTCGGTCGGCCGAGTCGCCGGAGGCGGCCGCCGGGCGCATCGCGCTCGTCGTCGAGTCCGACCTGGCGCGCGTGCTCGTCGCCGAGTACGGCGGCGAGGTGGTCGGCATGGCGCAGGTCACCCGCACGCCGCCGAGCCTGCTGGCCGAGAGCACCTCCGTCACGCTGTCCGCGATGCACGTCGCCGGCGGGCACCGCCGGCGCGGCGTCGGCAAGGCGCTGCTCGCCGCGGCCGTGGCGTACGCCGAGGAGCAGGCCGTCGAGGACGTCGTCGTCGCCGTGTACCCGCAGCACCGCGAGGCGAACAGGTTCTACGCGCGGCTCGGATTCGCGCCGGTCGTCGTGCGCCGGGTCGCCTCCGTCGCGTCGCTGCGCCGCCGCCTCGGCTCGCCCGAGGGCCGCGCCGCGCTGCTGCGCCGCGAGATCCACGTGGCCCGCCGGCTGCCGTCCCACCGCCGGCTCGCGCCGGCCAAGACCGCGGACCGTTCTACGGAGTAGTGCTCAGCAGCGCGCACGTCAGCCGCGCGCTGGCCACCAGCCGGCCCCGGTCGTCGGTGACGCTCACCGCCCACGTGGCCGTCGTCCGCCCGTTGTGCAACGGCGTCGCCGTGCCGGTCACGACCCCCTCGCGCACGGCGCGGTGGTGGGTGACGTTGAGGTCCACGCCGACCGGGAGCCGTTCGGGCGCGGAGTGCAGCCCGGCGCCGACGGAGGCGAGCGTCTCCGCGAGCACGGCGGACGCGCCGCCGTGCAGGACGCCGTAGGGCTGCGTGTTGCGTCGACCGGCATCGTGCCGACGACGCGTTCGGGCGTCGCCTCCACGATCTCGATCCCCATCCGCTCGTCGAGTCGCGTCACGCCCCCAGCCTAGGAGCGGCCGCCTGGCCCCTGTTCTGTGAAGATCGCCACACGGGGGGCCGTACCCCTGGGCTTCACAGAACGGGTCCACCGCCGCCGGCCGACCGCAGCCGCCGAGCGGGCCCACCCTAGGATGGGCGGGTGCCCGACGAACGCCGCCGCCTCCTCCTGCTCGACGGCCACTCGCTGGCGTACCGCGCGTTCTTCGCCCTCCCGGTCGAGAACTTCTCGACCACGACCGGCCAGCCCACCAACGCCGTCTACGGCTTCACGTCGATGCTCATCAACGTCCTCCGCGACGAGGCGCCGACGCACGTGGCGGTGTGCTTCGACCTCTCCGCGCCGACGTTCCGGCACGAGGCGTACGCCGAGTACAAGGCGACCCGCAGCGAGACGCCGACCGACTTCCGCGGCCAGGTCAGCCTGATCCGCGAGGTGCTCGAGGCGCTCCGCATCAAGATCGTGGAGGCGCCCGGCTTCGAGGCCGACGACGCGATCGCGACGCTCGCCTGCCAGGCCCGCGACCAGGGCTTCGAGGTGCTGATCGTCACCGGCGACCGGGACGCGTACCAGCTCGTGGACGACTCGATCACGGTGCTGATGACCCGCAAGGGCATCAGCGACATGACGCGGTTCACGCCCGCCGAGGTGATGGCCAAGTACGGCCTGACGCCCCAGCAGTACCCGGACTTCGCCGCGCTGCGCGGCGACCCGTCCGACAACCTGCCGAACATCCCCGGCGTCGGCGAGAAGACCGCGATCAAGCTGGTCCAGCAGTTCGGCAACCTGAACGAGCTCTGCGACCGCGTCGACGAGATCCCCGGCAAGACCGGCCTCGCGGTCCGCGAGCACCTGGCCAACGTGATGCGCAACCGCCAGCTCACGGAGCTGCGCCGCGACGTCCCGCTCGACTGCGCGCCGGACGACCTGCAGCTCGGCCAGTGGGACCGCGACGAGGTGCACAAGCTGTTCGACACGCTGCAGTTCCGGGTGCTGCGCGAACGCCTGTACGCCACCCTGCAGGCGGTCGAGCCGGAGGCCGACGAGGGCTTCGACGTCGACGTCCGCACGCTCGGTCCCGGCGAGGTCGGCGACTTCCTCGCCGGGCTCGACCCGACGGTCCGCGTGGGGCTGCACTTCCGCGGCACCTGGGGCCGGGGGACCGGCGACCTGCACGGGATCGCGTTCGCGTCGGAGGGCGGCGCCGGGGCGTACGCCGAGCCGGCCGCGCTGGACGAACGCGACGAGGTCGCGCTCGCCGCCTGGCTCGCCGACGACACCCGCGCCAAGGCCGTGCACCAGGGGAAGGGGCCGCTGCTCGCGCTCTGGCAGCGCGGCTGGGACGTCGCGGGCGTGACGAGCGACACGGCGCTGGCGGCGTACCTCGCGCTGCCGGGGCAGCAGTCGTTCGACCTCGGCGACCTCGCGCTGCGCTACCTGCGCAGGGAGCTGCGCAAGGAGGGCGAGGACACCGGCCAGCTCTCCCTGGACGGCTCGGCCGAGGCCGGCGAGGCGGCTGACGCCGCGCTGCGCGCCCGGGCCGTCGCGGACCTGGCGACCGCGCTCGACGCCGACGTCGAACGCCGCGGCGGCGCGGTGTTGCTACGGACCGTCGAGATGCCGCTCGTGCGGGTGCTCGGCGACATGGAACGCGTCGGCATCGCGGTGGACACGGACCACTTGGCGATGCTCGAGGCTCGCCTGTCCGGCCAGGTGAAGCAGGCTGCCCAGGACGCGTACGACTGCATCGGCCGGGAGTTCAACCTCGGGTCGCCGAAGCAGCTCCAGGAGATCCTGTTCGGCGAGCTCGGCCTGCCGAAGACCAAGAAGATCAAGACCGGCTACACGACCGACGCCGACGCGCTGCAGTGGCTCGCCACCCAGACCGAGCACCCGGTCATCGAGTGCCTGCTGCGGCACCGTGACGTCACGCGGCTGTGGACCGTCGTCGCCAAGCAGCTCCAGCCCGCGGTCGACGAGCAGGGCCGCATCCACACGACGTACGAGCAGACGATCGCCGCCACCGGGCGCCTGTCATCCACCGACCCGAACCTGCAGAACATCCCGATCCGCACGCCGGCCGGCCGCGAGATCCGCCAGGCGTTCGTCCCTGGTCCCGGCTACGAGTCGCTGATGACCGCCGACTACAGCCAGATCGAGATGCGGATCATGGCCCACCTCTCCGACGACGAGGGGTTGCGGGAGGCGTTCGCGTCGGGGGAGGACCTGCACACCTACGTCGCGTCGCAGGCGTTCGGGCTGCCGGTCGAGTCGGTCGATCCCGAGCTGCGCCGGCGGGTCAAGGCGATGACGTACGGCCTCGTCTACGGCCTGTCCGCGTTCGGTCTCGCGCAGCAGCTCCAGATCACGCCGGACGAGGCGAAGGAGCAGATGAACGCGTACTTCGCCCGCTTCGGCGGCGTCCGCGACTACCTGCGCGAGGTCGTCGAGGTGGCCCGGATGAACGGCTACACCGAGACGATCCTCGGCCGCCGCCGCTACCTGCCCGACCTGGCGAGCGACAACAACCAGCGCCGGCAGATGGCCGAGCGGATGGCGCTCAACGCGCCGATCCAGGGCTCCGCCGCGGACATCATCAAGATCGCCATGCTGCGCGTGCACGACCGGCTCCAGCGGGACGGGTTCGCGTCGCGGCTGCTGCTGCAGGTGCACGACGAGCTCGTCCTCGAGGTCGCCGAGGGCGAGCGCGAGCGGCTGGAGGCGATGGTCCGCGAGGAGATGGGCGGCGCGTACGCCATGACGGTGCCGCTCGACGTGTCGGTCGGGGTGGGGCGTTCGTGGGACGACGCGGCGCACTAGGTCCCCCGGGCGCCTCGCTCGGTCCGCGCGTGGTCGTTGGCGGCATCTCCGGCTCCGGCAAGAGCACGCTCGCCCGCGAGCTCGCCCGTCGCACCGGGGCGGCGTACGTCGAGCTCGACGCGCTGTTCCACAAGCCGGGCTGGGAGCCGTCCACCGACGAGGAGTTCGCCGCGAAGATCACCGCCGCGCTCGACGCCGCGGGCGAGCGGTGGGTGGTGGACGGCAACTACACGCGGATGCGGGACCTGGTGTGGTCGCGGGCGACGACGTTCGTGTGGCTGGACTACCCGTTCGGGGTCGCGACCTGGCGCGCCGTGAAGCGCACCGCCCGGCGGCTCGCGACCCGCGAGGCGCTGTGGCACGGCAACCGCGAGCGGTTCTCGAACCTGTTCGACAAGGGGCACCCGATCTGGTGGTCGATGTCGCAGTACCGGGGCAGCCGCGCCCGCTACGAGCAGGCGGTGCGGGACCCGCGCTGGGCGCACCTCGGCGTGGTCCGCATCCGCGACGGCGCCGGCCTGCGCGAGCTGCTCCGCTACGCTGCGCGCCCATGAAGCCGTGGATCGCCGCCGCCGCGCTGGCCGCGCTGACCGCCTGCGCGGGCGGCCGCGGGCCCGCCGCGCAGGACGCGCCGAGCCCGTCGCCGAGCACCGCAGCGCCGACCACCGTCGCGCCGAGCACGCCGGCCGTGTCGCCCACCGTGGCCAGGCCGGCGGCGACGCCGTTGCCGACCGATCTCAAGGACGGTCGGCACTACGCGTACCTGAAGTCGCTGGACACGAAGAAGCTCACGCTGACCCTCGACGTGATCCAGTTCCTCACCGGCGAGGAGGCCGAGAAGGCCGCGCAGGAGGACGGCGAGGAGGCGTACGACTACTACATCCGCAACCAGAACACCCGGCTGCGCACGCTGACCGTCGCGGCGAACGTCCGGGTCGTCGTCAACACGCTCACCGCCGAGGAGACCGGCTCGTCCACCAAGGACACCGAGATCACGCTGGCCAAGCTCGCGTCGTACTTCGCCAAGGGCGAGGCGCAGCGGCGGGTCTTCTACGTCACCCTCTCCGGCGCGCGGGTGGTGCGGATCAACGAGCAGTACCTGCCGTAGCATCGCGGCGCAGACCCCCACCCCTCGGAGGACACCATGCGCCGCTTCCTCGCCCTGACCGCCGTCGCCGCGTCGCTCGCGCTGCCCGCCACCGCGCAGGCCGCCACCTGCGGCGGCGTGCTAGACGTGAACTGCTACGGCACCACCTGCTGGACCGACTGCTTCTCCGGCCAGTGCACGGTGTGGATCGACGCGCGGCACAGCTCGCAGACCGCGCTCTGCGTCCTCTGACCCGCGCGCCGGGGCCGCCGCCGGGGCCGCGCGTGGTCGTCGGCGGCGTCTCCGGCTCCGGCAAGACCACGCTCGCCCGCGAGCTGGCCAGCCGCCTCGGCGCACGCACGTCGAGCTCGACGCGCTGCACCACCGGCCCGGCTGGACCCAAGCCCCGCCGGAGGAGCTGCGCGCGTCGCTGGCCGCCGCGCTCGCCGCGGCCGGCGACCGCTGGGTGGTCGACGGCAACTACCACTCCGCCACCGCCGACCTCACCTGGCCGCACGCGACGACGTTCGTCTGGCTCGACTACCCGTTCGGCCTCGCGACCTTGCGCGCGCTCCGGCGCACCGTCGTGCGGCTCGCGACGCGGGAGCCGTTGTGGCACGCCAACCGCGAGCGCTGGTCGAACCTGCTGGACCCGGGCCACCCGATCTGGTGGTCGATGACGCGGTTCCGGCGCCGCCGCCGGAGCTACGCCGCCGCGGTGGCCGACCCGCGCTGGGCACACCTCGACGTCGTCCGCATCCGCCGCCCGGGCGAGCTGCGGCGCTGGCTCCGCGCGGTGCCGCCGGCCGGGTAGCGTCCCCCTCATGGCTCGTACGCAACGGCTGGAGCTGGACGACGCGACGCTGCGCGAGTGGGACGCCACGGTCCTCGACGTCAGCGAGGAGGGCGTCGTGCTGGACCGCAGCGCGTTCTACCCGGGCGGCGGCGGGCAGCCCCCGGACCACGGGGTGCTGCTGTGGGGCGGCGTGCGGTCGCGCGTCGTCGGCGCGCGCAAGGGCGACGACCTGCGCCTGGTCCTGGAGGAGGGCGACCCGGTGCCGGCGCCCGGCACTCCCGTCCGCGGCGCGATCGAGGACGAACGCCGCACCGCGCTGATGCGCACGCACAGCGCGCTGCACCTGCTCGGGGGAGTGGTGTTCCGCGAGTACGGCGCGCTCGTCACCGGCGGCAACATGGAGCCGCTCACCGGCCGGCTCGACTTCAACCTCCCCGAGATCCCCGACGACTTCAAGGAGCGCATCGCCGAGGCCTGCGCCGCCGAGGTCGCCAACGACCGGCCGATCGAGGTCAAGACGCTGCCGCGCGACGAGGCGTTCCGGATCCCGGACATCATCCGCACCGCGACGAACCTGCTGCCCCCCGGCCTGACCGAGGTCCGCATCGTGGACATCGTCGGGCTGGACGCGCAGGCCGACGGGGGCACGCACGTCGCGTCCACCCGGTTCATCGGGCCGATCGAGCTGGTCAAGGTCGAGTCGAAGGGCAAGGCGAACCGCCGGCTTCGCATCGCGCTGCACTAGTCCGCCGCTACTCTCGCGCGATGAAGGGCGACCGGCCGACCGCGCGGCAGCGGCTGCGCTACGCGCTCGACACCGCGCTGGCGAGCGGCATGTCCGCCGTCGTGGCGTGGCTCGGGCTGATGACGCTCGGGCTGATCGTGCTCGCCGGCGTCGCGATCGCGGTGTTCGACGTGGAGATCGAGGGGGCGAAGCCCGGCTTCTTCGAAGGCATGTGGCTGTCGCTGCAGCGCACGCTCGACGCGGGCACCGGTGGCGGCGATGTGGGGTGGCCGTTCCGGCTCATCTCGCTGCTCGTCACGCTCGGCGGCATCTTCGTGGTCACCGCGCTGATCGGCCTCACCGCGAACGCCATCGACCGCCGCATCGAGGCGGTGCGCCGCGGCCGCTCGCTGGTCATCGAGCGCGGTCACACGCTGATCCTCGGCTGGTCGTCCAAGCTGCCGACCGTCATCAGCGAGCTGGCCGAGGCCAACGCCAACCAGCCGCGTTCCTCCGTCGTCATCCTGGCGCCGCGCGACCAGGTCGAGATGGAGGAGGCGGTCCGCGCCTGGGTCCCGAAGGGCTCGCGGATGCGCGTCGTCTGCCGCACCGGCGAGGCGCACGACCCGGAGGACCTGGCGCGGGTCAACCCGGCGCACGCCAAGTCGGTGATCCTGCTGATGGGCCAGGAGCACGGCGATGCCGAGACCGTGAAGGCCCTGCTGTCGGTGCTGCGCACCGACCCCGGCCTGCGGCGTACCGCGGTCGTCGCGGAGCTCGCGTCCGAGAAGCTCGCCCGCGCGCTGCACGCGGCCACCGACGACCGGGTCATTACCGTCGTCTCGACCGACGTCATCGCGCGGATCACCGCGCAGGTCTGCCGCCAGCCCGGCCTGTCGACGGTGTACCAGGAGGTGCTCGACTTCGCCGGCGACGAGATCTACTTCGGCGGCCGCGGGCAGCTCGCCGGGCTGACGTTCGGGCAGGCGCTGGTGGCGTTCGAGACGTCGTCGGTCATGGGCGTGCGCCGGCCGTCCGGCGAGGTGCTGCTGGTGCCGGAGCTGTCGTTGCCGCTGACGGCGGACGACGAGGTCGTCTGCCTCAGCGCGGACGACGACACGGTGGTGTTCAGCGGCGTGCCGGACGAGTGCGCGGCCGACGCGTTGCCGCGCGACCGACTGCCGGCCTGGGAGTCGCAGGTCGAACGCGTCCTCGTCATCGGCTGGAACGAGATGGCGCCCTCGCTGGCGCACGAGCTGGACCACTACGCGGCGCCGGGGTCGGTGCTCCACGTGCACGCCGACCCGGCGCGCTGCGACGTCGTGGCCGCGCTGCCCGCGCTCACGCTCTCGAACTACGCCCTGGAGACGACCCTCGGCGACACCAACGATCCTGACGTCTACGCGAAGCTGTTCGGCGGCGAGCCGTGGCACCACGTCGTCGTGCTCTGCTACCACGGCATCGACGCGGCCGACGCCGACGCGCGGGCGCTGCTCGCGCTGCTCCAGCTCCGGCACGAGTTCGCCGCGCTGCCGGAGGCGCCGACCGTCGTGGCCGAGATGCGCGACCCGCGCGACGTCGAGCTCGCGCCGGTGTCCGGCATCGACGACTTCATCGTCAGCGAGCGGCTGACGTCGTACGTCCTCGCGCAGCTCTCGGAGAACGCCGCGCTGGCGCCGGTGTTCGAGGAGCTGTTCGGCTCGAACGGCTGCGAGCTCGCGGTGTACCGCGCGTCCCGGCTCGGGCTCGCGGGGGAGCGGCGGTTCCTCGACGTGGTGCGCGCGGCGCGCTCGCGCGGCGACGTGGCGATCGGCTACCGCACCGGCGGGCGGGTCACCGTCAACCCGCCCAAGTCGGCGGTGGTGGCGTTCGGGCCGGACGACGACGTCATCGTCGTCACGCGGTAGCCGGCTTCTCCGCCACCCAGATCGCGGTGCCGGGGATCAGCCGCCCGCGCAGCGGCCCCCACTGCGCGTACGTCGTCTCGTGCCCCTCCGGCCACTCGGGCTCGACCACGTCCACGACCCGCAGCCCGGCGCCGACCACGTCGCGCAGCCGGTCACCGAACGTGCGGTGGTGCTCGACGTACACGGCCACGCCGTCCTCGCCCTGCTCGACGTACGGCGTGCGGTCGAAGTAGCTCGTCTCGACCGTCAGCCCGCGCTCCGTCGGGTCGTCCGGGAAGCACCACCGGAACGGGTGCGTCACCGAGAACACCCACCGCCCGCCCGGCCGCAGCACTCGCGCCACCTCGCGCATCACGCGCGCCGAGTCGGCGACGAACGGCAGCGCGCCGTACGCGCTGCACGCCAGGTCGAACGCCCGGTCGCGGAACGGCAGCGCCTCCGCGTCCGCCCGCACCGCCGGCAGCGGGCCCATCGCGCGGCCGAGGCGTAGCTGCTCGGCGGAGAGGTCGAACGCCACCGCGAGCGCGCCGCGTTCGCGCAGCCAGCGCGTCGTCTGCCCGGCGCCGCAGCCGACGTCGAGGACGGTGCGCCCGGCCACGTCGCCCAGCAGGCCGGCCGCGTCCTCGGTGACGCCCTCCGGGCACCAGACGAACGACGTCTCGCCGAGCTCGCCCAGGTGCTCGTGCTGGTAGCCCGGGGCGTAGGCGTCCCAGAACGCCGCGTTGGCCCGCCGCGTCTCGTCGCGGCCCGCCGCGCGCCGCAGCACCTCCGCCGGCTCCACGCGCCGATCCTCCCGCACCCGCCCCGCCCCCGCCTTGGGCCCCGCCCCGCCCGGGCCCCACCCGGCCGTGAGCGTTTCCTGCAGCGAAGTCGCCCCGACTCGCGTTCGCTGCAGGAAACGCTCACCGCGGGGCGGCCGGGCGGGCGCGGCGCCGGGCGGCGGGCGGCGGCGCGGCGCCGGGCGCCCCCCGCGGCGGGGCCACGTTGACCCGGGCGGGGTCCTGGCTCTAGCCTGACCGTTGCGCTGTGGGCCTGCGCAGGACCTCGTATGGGCAGGCTCTGCATCTCGTCTGTGTCCCCGACTCCATGTCCGCTCGCCGACGAACCAGGCTCACGACGCTACCTACGACCCGTAGCCGGAGCCGACCCTAGTGACGAGCACCATCGACACCCCCCCGAGCACGACGCCCCAGGTGGCGGTCAACGACATCGGGGACCAGCAGGCGTTCATGGACGCCATCGACGAGACCATCAAGTACTTCAACGACGGCGACATCGTCGAGGGCGTGATCGTCAAGGTCGACCGGGACGAGGTCCTGCTCGACATCGGGTACAAGACCGAGGGCGTCATCCCGAGCCGCGAGCTCTCCATCAAGCACGACGTGGACCCCAACGACGTCGTCAAGGTCGGCGACGAGATCGAGGCGCTCGTCCTCCAGAAGGAGGACAAGGAGGGCCGGCTGATCCTGTCCAAGAAGCGCGCCCAGTACGAGCGCGCCTGGGGCACGATCGAGAAGATCAAGGAAGAGGACGGGATCGTCACCGGCACCGTCATCGAGGTCGTCAAGGGCGGCCTCATCCTCGACATCGGCCTCCGCGGCTTCCTGCCCGCGAGCCTGGTCGAGATGCGCCGCGTCCGCGACCTCCAGCCGTACGTCGGCAAGGAGCTCGAGGCGAAGATCATCGAGCTCGACAAGAACCGCAACAACGTCGTCCTCTCCCGCCGCTCGTGGCTGGAGCAGACGCAGAGCGAGGTCCGCCAGGGCTTCCTGACCACCCTGCAGAAGGGCCAGGTCCGCTCCGGCGTCGTCTCCTCGATCGTCAACTTCGGCGCGTTCGTGGACCTCGGCGGGGTCGACGGCCTCGTCCACGTCTCCGAGCTGTCCTGGAAGCACATCGACCACCCGTCCGAGGTGGTCGAGGTGGGCCAGGAGGTCACCGTCGAGGTGCTCGACGTCGACCTCGACCGCGAGCGCGTCTCCCTGTCGCTGAAGGCGACGCAGGAGGACCCGTGGCGGCAGTTCGCGCGCACGCACGCGATCGGCCAGGTCGTCCCGGGCCGGGTCACCAAGCTGGTGCCGTTCGGCGCGTTCGTCCGGGTGGACGAGGGCATCGAGGGCCTGGTGCACATCTCCGAGCTGGCCGAGCGCCACGTCGAGATCCCGGAGCAGGTCGTCAACGTCGGCGACGAGATCGCCGTCAAGGTCATCGACATCGACCTGGAGCGCCGCCGCATCTCGCTGTCGCTCAAGCAGGCGAGCGAGGGCACGATCGGCGAGGCCGTGGGCTTCGACCCGGCGCAGTACGGCATGGAGATGCACTACGACGAGGGGGGCAACTACATCTACCCCGAGGGCTTCGACGCCGAGACGGGCGAGTGGAAGCCGGGCTTCGAGGCCGAGCGCGACGAGTGGGAGCGCAAGTACGCCGAGGCGCACGCGAAGTGGGAGGCCGAGCAGGCCGCGTTGCAGGAGCAGATCGCGGCGCAGCAGCAGGCCGAGCTCGAGGCGGGCGCGGCGACGTCGTACACGTCCGCGTCCGGCGACGGCGGCGGCACGCTCGCGGGCCACGACGAGCTCCAGGCGCTGCGCGAGCAGCTCGCCGGCGGTGGCGAGGAGTAGCGCCGCACGACACCCCGAACGCCCCCCGCGCCACGTGTGCGGGGGGCGTTCGTGCTTCGATGCCCCCGTGCTGCGCGTGGGCCTCACTGGGGGCATCGGCTCGGGAAAGAGCGAGGTCGCCGCGCTGCTGGCCGGCCACGGCGCGTACGTGATCGACTCGGACGTCCTCGCCCGCGAGGTCGTCGCCCCGGGGACGCCGGGCCTGGCCGCCGTGGTGGAGGAGTTCGGCGAGGGCGTGCTCGCCCCCGACGGGACGCTGGACCGGGCCGCGCTGGCCGCCGTGGTGTTCGGGGACCCCGACGCCCGGGCGCGGCTGAACGCGATCGTCCACCCGCTGGTCGGCGCCGCCGCGGCCGAGCGCTACGCCGCCGCCCCGCCGGACGCGGTCGTGGTGCACGACGTGCCGCTGCTGGTGGAGGCCGGCATGGTGCCGTTGTTCGACGTCGTCGTGGTCGTGGACGCGCCCGAGGACGTGCGGCTCGCCCGCCTGGCCCGCCGCGGCCTCACCGAGGCCGACGCCCGCGCGCGGATCGCGGCGCAGGCGAGCCGCGAGGAGCGGAACGCCGCGGCCACCTACGTCGTTACGAACGACGGGACGCTGGACGACCTGCGCGACCGCGTGGCGGAGCTCTGGCGGATCCTGACGAACGGCCCTGACGCGGGAGCCAGAACTACCTGACGAACGGCGTTCCGGCACCAAAACCGGCCGGATGCGGGCATGCGCTGTCATACCGTCGTCGTTGCGAGCGGATGAACAGCCTGCCCACGGGGGCGACCGGCCAAACCTCATATAGGAAAGGTCTTCTTCGCGCATGCCCACGTCACATCGCGGCCCCGTCAAGATGCTCCACACGTCGGCCGCCCTGCGCGCCCAGGCGCTCGCCATCCTCGCCGTGCTGC
The DNA here is from genome assembly GCA_036382875.1 of Mycobacteriales bacterium. Classification (GTDB taxonomy): domain Bacteria; phylum Actinomycetota; class Actinomycetes; order BP-191; family BP-191; genus BP-191. The sequence continues at coordinate 24,530 of DASVPJ010000040.1, read as the reverse complement.
AGCTCGGCGTGGTCGCCGCCGCGAGCACCCCGCAGGCCGTGACGGAGCCGACCCCGGTCGAGCTGGCGCGGGCGATCGCCGAGCGTCCGGTGAGCGAGGCGCTGCTCGCGCCGCCCGCCCCGACGAAGGCGCCCGCCGCCCCCGCTACGAAGACCCCCGCCCCGGCCACGCGCCCGTCGCCGGCCCCGCCGCGCCAGACCTCGAAGCCGACGGTCACCACCCGCTACGTCCCGCGCGGGACCGGCATGTGGCTGTACCAGTGGGAGGAGACCGAGGGCGGCAACGCGCGCCAGGTCGTGCTGCGCGCCCAGCGCACCGGCCTGACCCACCTCTACGTCCGCACCGGCACCCGCAAGGGCGGCTTCGACGGCGGCCCGATGCTGCGCGAGCTGCTGCCGGCCACCAAGGGCACGAACATCCAGGTCATCGCGTGGGACTTCCCGCAGCTCAAGAACCCGGTCGCCGACGCCCGCCGGCTCGCCGCCGCGGCGTCGTTCCGGGTCCCGGGCGCGCCGCGGGTCATGGCGGTCGCCCCGGACATCGAGACCGGCGCCGAGGGCACGAACCTGTCCGGCCACGCGGTGAACACGTACATGCGGACGCTGCGCGGCCTGCTGCCGAAGGACGTCTCGATCATCGGCGTCGTGCCGTGGCCGTCGGAGAAGCGGCTCGGCCGGTACCCGTTCGACGTGGTGGCCAAGTGGAGCGACGCGGTCGCGCCGATGGCGTACTGGATCAACCGCGACCCGGCCACCGTCACCAAGCAGTCCGTCGAGCGGCTGCGCCGCCACGGCAAGCCGGTGCTGCCGATCGGCCAGGCGTACGACCCGCGGATCGACGTCCCGTCGCTCAAGTGGGGCCCGCCGTCCCGCGCGCAGATGGACGCGTTCTTCCGTACGGCGGACGGGCTGGGCGTGCCGTCGGTGAGCCTGTGGGTGTGGCAGTTCGCCTCGCCGGACCAGTGGCACGCGCTCTCCGCGGCGCGCGGCCGGTACTCGAACTGATTTCTGTCACACCCTGTTCCTAGACTGGCTCCCGTGAGACCAGTCAGCGACCTCGTCCGCCGCAAGGCGCCGTTCCGCGTCGTCAGCGACTTCCAGCCGTCCGGCGACCAGCCCGCCGCGATCGACGAGCTGGAGCGCCGGCTCCGCGCGGGGGAGCAGCACGTCGTGCTGCTCGGCGCCACCGGCACCGGCAAGTCCGCGACGACCGCGTGGCTGATCGAGCGGGTCCAGCGGCCGACGCTCGTCCTCGCGCCGAACAAGACGCTCGCCGCGCAGCTCGCCAACGAGTTCCGCGAGCTGCTGCCGCACAACGCCGTCGAGTACTTCGTCTCCTACTACGACTACTACCAGCCCGAGGCGTACGTCCCGCAGACGGACACCTACATCGAGAAGGACTCCTCGATCAACGAGGAGGTCGAGCGGCTGCGGCACTCGGCCACCATGTCGTTGCTGACCCGCCGCGACGTCGTCGTGGTCGCGTCGGTGTCGTGCATCTACGGTCTCGGCACGCCGCAGGAGTACGTCGACCGGATGGTCCGGCTCGAGGTCGGGCAGGAGGTCGAGCGGGACGCGCTGCTGCGGCGGTTCGTGGACGTGCAGTACAGCCGCAACGACCTGGCGTTCACCCGGGGGACGTTCCGGGTGCGGGGGGACACCGTCGAGGTGTTCCCGGTGTACCAAGAGCACGCGGTGCGCATCGAGATGTTCGGCGACGAGATCGAGCGGCTCTACACGCTGCACCCGGTCACCGGCGAGGTCCTCTCGGAGGACAAGGAGATCATGGTCTTCCCCGCGACCCACTACGTCGCGGGCCCGGAGCGCATGGAGCGGGCGATCCGCGGCATCGAGGCCGAGCTGGAGACCCGGCTCGCCGAGCTGGAGCAGCAGGGGAAGCTGCTGGAGGCGCAGCGGCTGAGGATGCGGACGTCGTACGACATCGAGATGATGCGCCAGGTCGGCTTCTGCTCCGGCATCGAGAACTACTCGCGGCACATCGACAACCGCGCCGCCGGCACCGCGCCGCACACGCTGCTCGACTACTTCCCCGAGGACTTCCTGCTCGTCATCGACGAGTCGCACGTGACCGTGCCGCAGGTCGGCGGCATGTACGAGGGCGACATGAGCCGCAAGCGGACGCTGGTCGACCACGGCTTCCGGCTGCCGTCGGCGATGGACAACCGGCCGTTGAAGTTCGACGAGTTCACCGAGCGGATCGGCCAGGTCGTGTACCTGTCCGCGACGCCGGGGCCGTACGAGCTCCGCATGGCCGAGGGCACGCCGGTCGAGCAGATCATCCGGCCCACCGGCCTGATCGACCCCGAGGTCGTGGTGAAGCCGACCCAGGGCCAGATCGACGACCTCATCCACGAGATCCGGCTGCGCTCGGACCGGGACGAGCGGGTGCTCGTCACCACGCTCACCAAGAAGATGGCCGAGGACCTCACCGACTACCTGCTGGAGCTGGGCATCCGGGTGCGGTACCTGCACAGCGAGGTGGACACGTTGCGGCGCATCGAGCTGCTGCGCGAGCTGCGGCTCGGCGAGTTCGACGTGCTGGTCGGCATCAACCTGCTGCGCGAGGGCCTCGACCTGCCCGAGGTGTCGCTGGTCGCGATCCTCGACGCCGACAAGGAGGGGTTCCTCCGGTCCGGCACCTCGCTGATCCAGACGATCGGCCGCGCGGCGCGCAACGTCTCCGGCCAGGTGATCATGTACGCCGACCAGGTCACCGACTCGATGCGCAAGGCCATCGACGAGACCAACCGGCGCCGGGCCAAGCAGGTGGCGTACAACACCGAGCGCGGCATCGACCCGCAGCCGTTGCGCAAGCGGATCGCCGACATCATGGACGAGCTGCGGATGTCCGAGGAGGTCGCGGAGGGCGCGCCCGCGTCGGCCGTCGGCCGGGCCCGCGGCGCGTCCCGCGGCCGCACGCCGACGCCGGGCGGCGCCGGCTCGCGCGGCGCGGGGCGGCACGCCAAGGAGCTGGCCGGGATGCCGCGCGCCGACCTGGCGTTGCTGATCCAGCAGCTCACCGACGAGATGCTGGAGGCGGCGGCGGCGTTGCAGTTCGAGGTCGCCGCCCGGCTCCGCGACGAGGTGAACGAGCTCAAGAAGGAGCTGCGCGCCATGGAGGCGGCCGGCGTCGGCTGACGCAGGACGGGGAGACACATGCCGCTGGACGACGAGCAGACCGAGTTCCTGCGCGGGCTGGGCCCGCTGCCGGGCCTCACGGTGGACGAGACGGTCGCGCTGGTCACGACGTACATCGAGAACCAGCCCACCGCGGAGGGCGTGGCACTGTTCAAGCGGCTCGTGGCCGACCGCACGGCCAACCTCCTGCTTCTCGGAACGCAGCTCGGCGAGTTCCTGCAGTGGCAGCGGCAGCGCGGCGGGCAGCCGGACGCCGGTGTCGAGACGCACCCGGACCTCGCCGACCTGGAGAGGCTGGTCCGCGACTTCGAGCGGGTGCCGGACGTGGCCCGGCTGCACCGGTTCACGCAGGCGTCGCTGCTCGGCGCGATCCAGCGGGCCGCCGACGCCGCCACGAGCGCCGACGAGTTCCGCCTGCTGGCCGACGCCTACCTCACCCTCCCCGCCCCCGGCGACGACGACGACGGATAGCGCGACCCGGTCGCGCCGCCCGCAACCGGGATGTCGGATAACGCGACCCGGTCGCGCGCCCGCACCGGAATGTCCGATAACGCGACCCGGTCGCACGCCCGCACCGGAATGACGGATAACGCGACCCGGTCGCGGGCCCGCACCGGGATGTCGGATAACGCGACCCGGTCGCGCGCCCGCCCCCCGGAGACGCCGCTTGCGCCGGTGCGCGCGGGGCGAGTTGACTCGGCCCACCCGACGAGAGGTGTACGCCGTGTCGTTCATCCAGATCATCGAGCACCAGACCTCGCGCATGGAGGAGATCGCCAAGCTGGCGGAGGAGATGCGCGCCCAGCGCGGCGACGACCGGACCGTGACGCGGATGACGGTGGCCGCCGACCGCGACAACCCCGGCCACTACTACACGATCGTCGAGTTCGAGTCGTACGAGACCGCCATGGCGAACTCCGACGACCCGCGCACCCAGGAGTTCGCGGCCCGCTTCGCCGAGCTGCTCGACGCGCCGCCGGTCTTCCGCAACCTCGACGTGGTCGTCCAGGAGACGACCTGACCGGACCTCTCGCGAGCCGGGAACGGCGCGCCGCTCTCCAGCCGGAACGACGCGCCGCCGCGCGCCGCCCCCGAGCGCCGGCCCCGCCGCCGCGTGCCGCCGCGCGCCGCCCCCCAGCGCCGGCCCCGCCGCGCGGCGCCGCGAGCGAACGACCCGCGCCGGCGCGAGCGCCGGCCCCCGCCGCGAGCGCCGGCCCCGCCGCGCGTCGCCGCCAGCGAACGACGCGCCCCCGCGTGCCGCCCCGAGCGCCGGCCGCTCCCGGCACGCTAGGATCGGTTCACCGCGAAGGGGAGTACCTCCTAAGCGGCGGCATCGTCATCACGACCGCGGGTAGGACGTACCCAGGTCCGGTGCCGTCGGTCCGGCTCGCCGGGTGAGGAAGACCTTCGGCCCGTACCGCGCGCGCAGCGCGCTGAGCCGAAGGGACCGTTCGTCACCGTGGAAGAACCCCTCTGGGCGTGGTTCGCCGTCTCCGGCGCCATCATCGCCATGCTCCTGGTCGACCTGCTGGTCGTGCACAAGGACGCGCACGCCGTCACGATCAAGGAGGCGGCGGTCTCCAGCGCCGTCTGGATCACGATCGGCATCGCGTTCGGCGGCGTCGTCTGGTGGATGCTCGGCGGCGAGAAGGCCGGGCAGTACTTCACCGGCTACCTGGTCGAGAAGAGCCTGTCGGTCGACAACATCTTCGTCTTCGCGCTGCTCTTCTCGTACTTCGCGGTGCCCGCGGCGTTGCAGCACCGGGTGCTGTTCTGGGGCGTCGTCGGCGCGCTCGTGTTCCGCGCGATCTTCATCGCGCTCGGCGCCGCGCTGCTCGAACGCTTCCACTGGATGATCTTCGTGTTCGGCGGGTTCCTGGTGGTCACCGGCATCCGGATGGCGATGTCGAAGGAGGAGCACGTCGACCCCGGCAGGAACCCGGTGGTCCGCGTGATGCGCCGGTTCGTGCCGATGACCGACTCGTACGCCGGGCAGAAGTTCACCGTCCTCGAGGCCGGCCGCCGCGTCGCGACGCCGCTGCTCGCGGTGCTCGTCGCGGTCGAGACGACCGACATCATCTTCGCGGTCGACTCGATCCCGGCCGTGTTCGCGGTGACCGACGACCCGTTCCTGGTGTTCACCTCGAACGCCTTCGCGATCCTCGGCCTCCGGGCGCTCTACTTCCTGCTCGCCGACCTGATCGACCGCTTCACGTACCTCAAGCTCGGCCTGGCGATCGTGCTGGCGTTCGTCGGCGTGAAGATGCTCCTCAGCAACGTCTGGCACCCGCCGGGCTGGCTGCCGCTCGTCGTCATCGCCGGCATCCTCACGGTCTCCGTGTGGGCCAGCCTGCGGGCGACCAAGGCCGACTTCGCCGACCTCGCCGACGACCGCCCGATGGACGAGTCGGACGACGTGCCGGCCGCGGACCGGCGGTGACGGCCCCCGCGCGGGTGAGCCTGGTCACCCTCGGCGTCCGCGACGTGGAGGCGGCGGCGGCGTTCTACGAGCGCCTCGGCTGGACCCGCTCGAACGCCTCCGTCCCCGGCGACGTCGCGTTCTTCGCGACGACGACCGGAACGGCGGTCGCGCTGTGGGGCGACGCGGACCTCGCCGCCGACGCCGCCCGGACGCGCCCGGCGGGGCCGGCCGGCGCCGCGGACCCGGCGGCGTTCCGCGGCGTCTCGCTCGCCATGAACCTCGGCTCACCCGCCGAGGTCGACGCGGTCCTCGACGCCGCCCGCGCGGCGGGCGCCACGGTGACGAAGCCCGCCGTCGCGACGGAGTGGGGCGGCTACTCGGGGTACTTCGCCGACCCGGACGGCCACGCGTGGGAGGTCGCGCACAACCCGCACTGGCCGCTCGACGCCGAGGGGCGCGTCACGCTCCCGTAGGCGGGCCGGGCAGCCACGCAGCGCGGTGATGCCGACCATGACGACGACGCTCACCACCGCCCACCCGGCGAGCTCGCGCCGGGACATCCGGTCCCCCTGCTGTCGCGCGCGGAGCACGGCGGCCGCCGTACCGCCGATCCCCCCGATCACCACGAGCAGCGGGAGGTCGGGGCAGTCGAGGACGCTCACCAGCCGCGGGCGCGCCACTCCGGCAACGCCGGGCGCTCGGCCCCGAGCGTGGTGTCGCGGCCGTGGCCGGGGTACACCCACGTCTCGTCCGGCAGCGGCCCGAACACCTTCGCCTCCAGGTCGCCCATCAGCGACGCGAAGCGCTCGGCGTCGTTCTGCGTGTTGCCCGGCCCGCCGGGGAACAGCGAGTCCCCGGTGAACAGGTGCGGCCGCTCGCCGTCGCCCGCGTAGAGCAGCGCCAGCCCGCCCGGCGTGTGCCCGGCGAGGTGGATCGCGCGCAGCGTCACCTCGCCCACCCGCACGTCGTCGCCGTCGGCCACGAGCCGGCTCGGCGGCGACGGCATCATCCCGGCGTCGGCCTCGTGGCAGAGCAGCTCGGCGCCCGTGGCCGCGCGCAGCGCGTCGATCGCGCGCACGTGGTCCCAGTGCCCGTGGGTCTGCACGATCGCGTCGAGCGGGTCGTCGCCGAGCTCGGCAAGGATGCGTTCGGGCTCGTCGGCGCCGTCCACCAGCACGGTGCGGCCGGTGGTGGCGCAGCGCAGCAGGTAGACGTTGTTGTCGAACGTCCCCACCGACACCTTGGTCACGCGCAGCCCCGGCAGCTCCCGCACGTCGGCGGGGCCGCCGGCCGTGACGTCACCGGTGTACGTCACCAGGCTCAGCGACCGGCGCGGCGCGGCCTCGTCGAGAACATCACGGCCGCCCCGAGGATGAACAGGAACGCCGTCGCGACCGCCGCGAAGAACCGGAAGCCGCTCACCGCGCCCTGCTGCGCCGCGCGCTCCTCCTCGATCGACTCGAGGGTCTTGTTGCCCTCGACGCCCGGGATCCCCTCCTCGCCGTCCGGCTCGCCGGTCGGCGCGCCGGCGCCCTCCTGCGGCGCGCCCACGGACGCCGACGCGCTCGCGCTGGCGGGCGGCGCGGACGACGCGGGCGGCGCGCTCGCGGAGGCGGTCGACGTCGCGGCGCCGCCGGCCGTCACGATGACCGTGCCCTTCATGCCGAGCGAGGCGTGCGGCGCGCAGAAGTACTTGTAGGTGCCGGGGTTGGTGAACGTCACGCTGTACGTGTCGCCCTGCGCGCCGATCGTGCCGTCGATCGGCGAGCTCGCGTCCTTGGCGCCGTCGCCACCGGTGACGGTGTGGAAGCCGCCGCCGGTGTTGGTCCACGTCACCTTGCTGCCGGCGGCGACGGTGACCTCGGCGGGCGTGAACTTGAACTCGTTGGTCGTCCCGACCTTGGTCTCGCCGGCCTGGAGCGGCGCGTACGGCACGGCCGTGGCGACGGTGCCGGGGAGCGCGACGACCGCGGCCACGGCGGGCGCGGCGACGAGCACGGCGGCGAGGGAGCGGCGAGTGACGGAGCCCATCGTCGGGACGTCCCTTTCGTAGTGCGGTGGCGGGTGAGGCTCGGCGGGAATACCGGCGAGCCGCGTGCGACTCTAACTCAGGGCGCGGGCGGAGACCCGTTCGTCCACAGCGGCGTCGCCGCCTGTGGACAACTTTCTGTCACAGCCCCTCGTATCGTGAACCTCAACCGACGGCGGCTTCCCCGCCGGGTGCCGTCGGGCCGCATCGACCGCTAGGACACCGCGACTTCATGGCCGACCGTCTCGTCGTCAGGGGCGCGCGCGAGCACAACCTGCGCAACGTCTCCCTCGACCTCCCCAGGGACAGCCTCATCGTGTTCACGGGGCTGTCCGGGTCGGGCAAGTCGAGCCTCGCGTTCGACACGATCTTCGCGGAGGGGCAGCGCCGCTACGTCGAGTCGCTGAGCGCGTACGCCCGCCAGTTCCTCGGCCAGATGGACAAGCCCGACGTCGACTTCATCGAGGGCCTCTCGCCGGCCGTCTCGATCGACCAGAAGTCCACCAGCCGCAACCCGCGGTCGACCGTCGGCACGATCACCGAGGTCTACGACTACCTGCGCCTGCTGTTCGCGCGCGCTGGCCGCCCGCACTGCCCCAACTGCGGCCGCCCGGTCGCCCGCCAGACGCCGCAGCAGATCGTCGACCGGGTGCTGGAGATGGCGGAGGGCACCCGGTTCCAGGTGCTCGCGCCGGTCATCAAGGGCCGCAAGGGCGAGTACACCGAGCTGTTCTCCGACCTGCTGACGAAGGGCTACAGCCGCGCCCGCGTCGACGGCGTCGTGGTGCCGCTCGCCGACCCGCCGAAGCTCAAGAAGTACGAGAAGCACACCATCGACGTCGTGGTCGACCGGCTCACGGTCAAGGAGTCGGCGAAGCGCCGGCTCACCGACTCCGTCGAGACGGCGCTGCGGCTCGGCGAGGGCATGGTCACGCTGGAGTTCGTCGACCTGGACGAGGACGACCCGGGCCGCGAGCGCACGTACTCCGAGCATCTGGCCTGCCTGTTCTGCGACCTCGACTTCCAGGAGCTGGAGCCGCGGTCGTTCTCGTTCAACTCGCCGTACGGCGCCTGCACGGTCTGCACCGGCCTCGGCACCAAGAAGGAGGTCGACCCCGAGCTCGTCGTGCCGGACGACGACCTCTCGCTCGCGGAGGGCGCCATCGCGCCGTGGGGGAGCGGCCACCACTACGAGTACTTCGGGCGGCTGCTCACCGCGCTGTCCCAGCAGGTCGGGTTCCGGATGGACGCGCCGTGGCGGTCGCTGCCGAAGAAGGCGCGCGACGCGGTACTGCACGGCTCGGACAAGCAGGTGCACGTCCGCTACCGCAACCGATACGGCCGCGAGCGGTCGTACTACACGGCGTTCGAGGGGGTCATCCCGTTCCTCGAGCGGCGCCACTCGGAGGCGGACAGCGACACCAGCCGCGAACGCTACGAGGGCTACATGCGCGACGTGCCGTGCCCCGGCTGCTCGGGCGCGCGGCTCAAGCCGGAGTCGCTCGCGGTGACGCTCGGCGGCATGACGATCGCGCAGGTGTCGGCGATGTCGATCGCCGAGTGCGCGAAGTTCCTGCTGACGCTCGACCTCAACGCGCGCGAGGCGATGATCGCCGAGCGGGTGCTGAAGGAGGTCAACGCCCGCCTCGGCTTCCTGCTCGACGTCGGCCTCGACTACCTGTCGCTCGACCGCCCGGCCGCGACGCTCGCCGGCGGCGAGGCGCAGCGCATCCGGCTCGCCACGCAGATCGGCTCCGGCCTGGTCGGCGTGCTCTACGTCCTCGACGAGCCGTCGATCGGGCTGCACCAGCGCGACAACCGCCGGCTCATCGACACGCTCGAACGCCTCCGCAACCTCGGCAACACGCTCATCGTCGTGGAGCACGACGAAGACACCATCAAGCACGCCGACTGGGTCGTGGACATCGGTCCCGGCGCCGGCGAGCACGGCGGCGCGGTCGTCTACTCCGGCCCGCGCGAGGGCCTGCTGACCACCGAGGACTCCGTCACCGGCGCGTACCTGTCCGGGCGGCGCTCCATCCCGGTCCCCGCCAAGCGGCGCGCGCCCGGCGACCGCTACCTCGTGGTCGAGGGGGCGCGCGAGCACAACCTGCGCGACGTCACCGTGGAGTTCCCGCTCGGCTGCTTCGTGGCGGTCACCGGCGTGTCCGGCTCGGGCAAGAGCACGCTCGTCAACGACATCCTCTCGGCCGTCCTGGCCAACAAGATCAACGGCGCCCGCCAGGTGCCCGGCCGGCACAAGCGGGTGACCGGCCTGGAGCACCTCGACAAGGTCGTGACCGTCGACCAGTCGCCGATCGGGCGGACGCCGCGGTCCAACCCGGCGACGTACACCAAGGTCTTCGACCACATGCGCAAGCTGTTCGCCGAGACGACCGAGGCGAAGGTGCGCGGCTACCAGCAGGGCCGGTTCTCGTTCAACGTGAAGGGCGGCCGCTGCGAGTTCTGCGCCGGCGACGGCACGATCAAGATCGAGATGAACTTCCTGCCGGACGTCTACGTCCCGTGCGAGGTGTGCCACGGCGCGCGGTACAACCGCGAGACGTTGGAGGTGCACTACAAGGGGAAGAACATCGCCGAGATCCTCGACATGCCGATCGAGGAGGCGATGCACTTCTTCGAGGCGGTGCCCGCCATCGCGCGGCACCTCAAGACGCTGAACGACGTCGGCCTCGGCTACGTACGCCTCGGCCAGCCCGCGCCGACGCTCTCCGGCGGCGAGGCGCAGCGGGTCAAGCTCGCGTCCGAGCTGCAGAAGCGTTCGACCGGCCGGACCGTCTACATCCTCGACGAGCCGACGACGGGCCTGCACTTCGAGGACATCCGCAAGCTGCTCGGCGTGCTCGGGCGGCTGGTCGACACCGGCAACACCGTCATCGTCATCGAGCACAACCTCGACGTCATCAAGACGGCCGACTGGATCGTCGACATGGGTCCGGAGGGGGGCAGCGGCGGCGGCACCGTGGTCGCCACCGGCACGCCCGAGGAGGTGGCGGCGGTCGAGGCGAGCCACACCGGCACGTTCCTCCGGGAGATCCTCGGCACGCTGCCCGGCACGCCCGCCGCCACGACGCGCCCCAAGGCCAAGGCGGTCAAGGCGGTCAAGGCCAAGGCCGCCGACGGCACCGGGACGAACGGCGCCGCGCAGGCGAAGCCCCGCAAGCGCGCGGTGGCGGCGCGGAGCTGACGTGGCGACGTACGAGGTGCTGCGCGAGCCGCCGGTCGCCGGCGACGAGGTGGCGACGCTGCTCGGGTCGCTGGACCGTCAGCGGGCCACGCTGGCGTGGAAGTGCGGCGGCCTCGACGCCGCCGCGATGCGCGCGACCGTCGGCGCCTCGACGATGACGATCGGCGGGCTGCTCAAGCACCTGGCGTTCGTGGAGGAGCTGCAGTTCTGCGTGCGCGTGGGGCGCAGCGAGCTGTCGGCGCCGTTCGACGCGGTCGACTGGGACGCCGACCCCGACTGGCCGTGGCGGACCGCCGCCGACGACACCCCCGAGGCGCTGACGGCGCTGTGGGAGGACCGCGTACGGCGCGCCCGCGAGGCGATCACTGCGGCGCTGCCGGACGGCCTCGACCAGCCCGTCCTCCAGCTCTGGTGGCGCGAGCAGCCGAGCCTGCGCCGGATCCTCGCCGACATGGTCGAGGAGTACGCCCGCCACGTCGGCCACGCCGACCTCATCCGCGAGTCGATCGACGGCCTGGTCGGCGAGGACCCGCCCCTCTGACCGGGAGGGCCTGACCGGCCGGGCGGCCCCGCCGGGTCCGGGGGCGTCTCAGGAACGGCGCCGCGGCGTCGCCGCCGCCGAACGCCACCAGCCCGCGTGCAGCGCGAGGTACGCCGCCGCCCCCGCCACGAGCGGCGCGGCCGCCAGCCACCGCAGTGCCAGCTCGCGGCCGTGCGGCGTGCCCGACCCGCCGGTGAGCAGCACGAACGCGAGCGCCGCGTGCAGCACCGCGGCCACCGGCGCGCCCGCCCCTCGCGGCGGGTACGCCGCGAAGTGGGCGAACACCGATCCGAGCGCCGCCAGCACCGGCAGCGCGACCAGCAGCAGCGCGAGCAGGAGGATCGGGTGCGCCGGGCCGGCGCCGCCGTACGGCACCAGCTCCGGCCGCGCCGCGGCCAGCGCCGGGTCGTCGGGCAGCGCCAGCGACGCCACCAGCGCGCCGCCCGTGGCGCCGAGCACCGCGACCGCGGCGAGCGAGGCGTAGGCCGCCACGACCGCGGTGTTCGACGGCGGGCCGAGCGCCAGGCGTTCGGGCCGCCCGCCGCCCGCGCGGCCGCGGTACGCCCACCGCGCCAGGACCGCGCCGGTGACCAGCAGCCCGGCGACCGCGCCGGCGCCGAGGTGCACCGCGCGCAGGTGCGCGTACTCGGCCGCGGTCCGCGGCTCGCCGCACGCCGGCAGCACCGCCGCCGCGACCGCGGCCGCGGCCGGAACGGCGCCGCGTCGCCCCCTCATGCCGGCATGGTGCTCCGGCCGGCCTGCCGCGGCCAGTGCCCGTCAGGGCTGGCGGGTGAGCCGTTCGATCAGCGCGTCGATCGCGGCGTCGTGGCGTTCCTCGCCGGAGGGGCAGATCTCCTCGGTCGCGTCGAGGAACCGTGTCACCTGGTCGATCGGCAGCCGTACGACCTGCGCCCGCGAGCCGTCCACCAGCTCGAGCAGCACCTCGCGCCCGGCCGGGCGGATGCGGACCAGCCCGTCGCCGGTCGCGTGCGAGCAGCCGTAGCGCAGGAAGTCGCGCAGCACCGCCCACTGCCCGCGCGGCAACGCCGGGTGGTCGGGCGAGCAGGTCAGCAGCAGCCGGACCGCGAGCGGGTCCCGGCGCGACCAGGCGAGGCGCAGCGTCGTGGTGCGGTTGGGGCCGGTGCAGCCCCCGTCCACGACCACGCTCGCCGTGACGTCGTCCACCCTGGTGCCTCTCCACCCCGTGCCGGAAAGCCGCAAGGGTGACAGATCGCCCGAACCGAATCCAATTCCGTCGTCGTGGCGCACCCGCGCCGCCCCGCCGCGGCCGCCCGGGCCCGCCGCCACGGGCCGGCCCCCGCCCGCCCCGCCCCCCCGCCCCGCCCCCGCCCCCCCGCCCCGGCGGCCGCGGCCGTGAGCGTTTCCTGCAGCGAAGGTGTCGCGGGGAGCGTTCGCTGCAGGAAACGCTCACCGAGGCGGGGCCGGCGTGTCCGGCCCGGGCAGGGCGGCCGCCTGTCACACCGCCCACCTACGATGGACGTCATGGCACACCCGGCGTCGTACCGCCCCGCGCCGGGCACCATCCCGGACCTGCCGGGCGTCTACAAGTTCCGCGACCGCGACGGCCGCGTGATCTACGTCGGCAAGGCGAAGAGCCTGCGCAGCCGGCTGTCCAGCTACTTCCAGGACGTCCGCAACCTGCACCAGCGCACCCGCACGATGGTCGAGACCGGCGCGAGCGTCGAGTGGACGGTCGTCACGACCGAGGTCGAGGCACTGCAGCTCGAGTACAACTGGATCAAGGAGTACGACCCCCGCTTCAACGTCCGTTACCGCGACGACAAGTCGTACCCGAGCCTCGCGATCACGTTCGACGACGCGTACCCGCGCGCGATGGTGATGCGCGGCCCGCGGAAGAAGGGCGTCCGCTACTTCGGCCCGTACGCCCACGCCTGGGCGATCCGCGAGACGCTCGACCTGCTGCTCCGCGTCTTCCCCGTCCGGACCTGCAGCAACGGCGTCTTCAAGCGCGCGAGCCAGGTCGGCCGGCCGTGCCTGCTCGGCTACATCGGCAAGTGCTCGGCGCCGTGCGTCGGCCGGGTCGACGCCGACGAGCACCGGCGCATCGCCGAGGACCTCTGCGACTTCCTGTCCGGCCAGACCCAGCAGCACCTCAAGCGGCTCGAACGCGAGATGGCCGTGGCGGCGAGCGACCTGGAGTTCGAGCGGGCGGCCCGGCTGCGCGACGACATCGCGGCGCTCAAGCGGGCGATCGAGAAGCAGGCGGTCGTCCTCCCCGGCGGCGTCGACGCCGACGTCATCGGGCTGGTCGAGGACCCGCTGGAGGCGGCGTTCCAGGTGTTCCACGTCCGCGACGGCCGGGTGCGCGGCCAGCGCGGCTGGGTGGTCGACAAGGTGGAGGACCTCGACACGCCGGCGCTGGTGGGGACGTTCGTGGAGCAGCTCTACGGCGCCGCCGACGAGGTGCCGCGCGAGGTGCTCGTGCCGACGCTGCCGTACGACAGCCAGACGCTCGCCGAGTGGCTCTCCGGCATCCGCGGCTCGCGGGTGACCGTCCGCGTCCCCGAACGCGGCCCGAAGCGCGACCTGCAGGAGACGGTGACCCGCAACGCCGTGCAGGCGTTCCAGCTCCACAAGCTCCGCCGGGCCGGGGACCTGTCCGCGCGCAGCAAGGCGCTCGGCGAGATCCAGGACGCGCTCGGCCTGCCCGACGCGCCGCTGCGGATCGAGTGCTTCGACATCTCGAACCTGCAGGGCACCAGCGTCGTCGGGTCGATGGTGGTGTTCGAGGACGGGCTCGCCCGCAAGAGCGAGTACCGCCGCTTCGCGGTACGCCGCGTCGACGGCCAGGACGACACGGCCGCGATGTACGAGGTCGTCCACCGCCGCTTCGCGCGCTACACGGACGAGCGCGACAAGCCGCCGCCGAACGAGGCGGAGGGGGAGAAGCGCCGCTTCGCCTACCCGCCGAACCTCGTCGTCGTCGACGGCGGCCCGCCGCAGGTGGCCGCGGCCGCCCGGGCGATGGACGAGCTCGGCGTCGTGGACGTCTCGCTCTGCGGCCTCGCGAAGCGGCTGGAGGAGGTGTGGCTGCCCGAGCAGGACGAGCCGGTGATCATGCCGCGCACCAGCGAGGGCCTGTACCTGCTGCAGCGCGTGCGCGACGAGGCGCACCGGTTCGCGATCGCGTACCACCGGCAGAAGCGCAGCAAGTCGATGATCACCAGCGCGCTGGACGGCGTGCCGGGCCTCGGCGAGACGCGGCGGAAGGCGTTGCTCAAGCACTTCGGCTCGGTGAAGCGGCTGCGCGCCGCGACGCCCGACGAGATCGCCGCGGTGCCCGGCATCGGCCCGAAGACCGCGGTCACCATCGCCGCCGCGCTCGCGGCAACGGCGCCTGCGCCGGCCGTCGATCCGGCGACCGGCGAGATCCTGGAGGCGTGACGCGCGGCACCCGCCCGGCGAGCACACTGCGCGTGTGGTGACCCTCGCGGCCGTCGGCGCGCTGACCCTGCTCACCCTGCTGCCCGGCCCGGACGTCGCGGTCGTGACCCGCGTCGCGCTGAGCCGCGGCCGGCCGGCCGCGCTGCGCACGTCGCTCGGCATCGTCTGCGGGCTGCTCACCTGGGGCCTGCTCACCGTCGCCGGGCTCGCGGCGCTGCTCGCCGCGTCGGCGACGGCGTACACCGTCGTGCGGCTGGCCGGCGGCGCGTACCTCTGCCTGCTCGGCATCCGCGCGATCCGCTCCGCGGGAACGGCGCACGAGGAGGCCGCGCCGGCGCACCGCGGCTCGCCGTGGCGCACCGGCTTCGTCAGCAACGTCCTCAACCCGAAGATCGCGGCGTTCTACACCGGCGTCCTCCCGCAGCTCGTGCCCGAGGGCGCGCCGCACGCCGCCGGCCTCGCCGCGCTCGTCGCCGTCCACGTCGCGGTCACGCTCGCCTGGCTCGCGCTGTACGCCGCCCTCGTCACGCGCGCCGCGCGCGCCCTGCGCCGCCCGCGCGTCCGCCGCGCGCTCGACCGCGTCACCGGGGTCGTGCTGCTCGGCTTCGGTGTGCGGGTCGCGGCGGCATAGCCTCCACCCGTGACCGACGCCGCGATCCCGTTGGAGCTGACCGTCATCACCGGTCTCTCCGGCGCGGGGCGCAGCGAGGCGGCCAAGGCGTTCGAGGACATGGGCTGGTTCGTGGTCGACAACCTGCCGCCGTCCCTGCTCGGCACGATGGCCGAGCTCGTCACGCGCTCGCAGGGCGCGGTGACCCGCGTCGCGGCGGTCGTCGACGTGCGCGGCCGCGCGTTCTTCAGCGACCTGCGGGCCGGCCTGGACGAGCTCGCCGCGAAGGGCGTCACGCGGCGCATCCTGTTCCTCGAGGCCAGCGACGACGTGCTGGTCCGCCGGTTCGAGCACGTCCGCCGCCCGCACCCGTTGCAGGGCGACGGCCGCCTGGTCGACGGCATCGCGGAGGAACGCCGCCTGCTCCAGGAGCTGCGCGGCGAGGCGGACCTCGTGGTCGACACCAGCAGCCTCAACGTGCACGAGCTGCGGGCCAAGGTCGAGGAGGCGTTCGCCGGCGACGACACCGGCCCGGCGCTGCGCGCCACCGTCGTGTCGTTCGGCTTCAAGTACGGCCTGCCGGTCGACGCCGACCTCGTCGTGGACTGCCGCTTCCTGCCGAACCCGCACTGGGAGCCGGAGCTGCGGCCGTTCACCGGCAAGGAGCAGGTGATCCGCGACTACGTCCTGTCGCAGCCGCCGGCGCGGCCGTTCCTCGACCGCTACGCCGACCTGCTCGGCCTGCTCGCGGAGGGCTACGTCCACGAGGGGAAGCGCTACCTCACGCTCGCCGTCGGCTGCACCGGCGGCAAGCACCGCAGCGTCGTGATCGCGGAGGAGCTCGCCGCGCGGCTGGCCGGCACCGGCGCCGCCGTCCGCGTCGTCCACCGCGACCTGGGCCGCGAGTGAAAACCCCACGACCGCGCTGCGCGCGCCCGTGGGGGCCCCGATGAGCCCCGGGCGCGGTCCGCGCGTGGTCGCCCTCGGCGGCGGCCACGGGCTCGCCGCCTCGCTCCAGGCCCTCCGGCGGCTGACCGACCACGTCACCGCCGTCGTCACCGTCGCCGACGACGGCGGGTCGTCGGGCCGGCTGCGCGAGGAGCTGCACGCGCTGCCCCCGGGCGACCTGCGGATGGCGCTCGCCGCGCTCGCCGGCGACGACGAGTGGGGCCGCACGTGGGAGGCGTTGCTGCAGCACCGGTTCGACTCCGCGGGGCCGCTGCACGGCCACGCGGTCGGCAACCTGCTGCTCGTGGGGCTCACCGAGGTGACCGGCGACACCGTCAAGGCGCTGGACCTGACGGCGAAGCTGCTCGGGCTGCACGGCCGCGTGCTGCCGATGTCGACGACGCCGTTGCAGATCGTCGCGGAGGTGGCGGAGAACGGCGGCACCCACGAGGTGCGCGGCCAGGTCGCGGTCGCGACGACGACCGGCCGCATCGCCGGCGTCGCGCTGGAGCCGGCCGACCCGCCCGCCACGCCGGAGGCGGTCGAGGCGATCGGCGAGGCCGACTGGGTGATCCTCGGCCCGGGCAGCCTGTTCACGTCGATGGTGCCGCACCTGCTGGTGCCGGCCCTGCGCGAAGCGGTCGCGCGCACCGCCGCGCGGCGGGTGCTCGTCCTCAACCTGGTGCCGCAGACCGGCGAGACGAGTGGCTTCACGCCGGCCGCGCACCTCGCCGCGATCGCGGCGCACGTGCCGGACCTGCCGTTCGACTGCGTGCTCGCGGACAGCGGGACTCTTGACCGGGACGGTTTGATGGAGGCCGCGGCGGACCTGGGGGCTGAGGTCCGGTTCGCACCGGTGGCGGCGGACGAGGCGCGACACGACCCCGCGCGCCTCGCCGTCGCGTACGCGGACCTGATGGGGCTGGCAGAGGGGCAGGGCACTTCGTGGCGATGACCGCCGCTATCAAGAACGAGCTCGCGCACGTCACGGTGACCGCGCCGCACTGCCGCCGCGCGGAGATGGCGACGCTGCTGCGCTTCGCCAACGCGCTGCACCTGGTGGCGGGCAAGGTCGTGGTCGAGGCCGAACTCGACACCGGCGCGGCCGCGCGGCGGCTGCGCAAGGACATCGTCGAGATCTTCGGCAAGCAGACCGACCTCAAGGTGCTGGCGGCCGGCGGCCTGCGGCGGGGCAACCGCTACGTCGTCAGCGTCACGAAGGACGGCGAGGGGCTGGCCCGCGCGGCCGGGCTGCTCGACGCGCACGGCCGCCCGGTGCGCGGCCTGCCGCCGGCCATCGTCGGCGGCCGCGAGTGCGACGCCGCGGCGGCCTGGCGGGGAGCGTTCCTCGCGCACGGGTCGCTCACCGAGCCCGGCCGGAGCTGCGCGCTGGAGGTCACCTGCCCCGGACCCGAGGCCGCGCTCGCGCTCGTCGGCGCCGCGCGCCGGCTCGGCGTCAACGCCAAGGCGCGGGAGGTGCGCGGCATCGACCGGGTCGTCGTCCGCGACGGCGACGCGATCAGCCAGCTCCTCACCAAGCTCGGCGCGCACGAGGGCGTCCTGGCCTGGGAGGAACGCCGCATGCGCCGCGAGGTGCGCGCCACCGCGAACCGCCTCGCGAACTTCGACGACGCCAACCTGCGCCGCTCCGCGCGCGCCGCCGTCGCCGCAGCCGAACGCGTCTCGGAGGCGTTGAAGGTGCTCGGCGACGACGCGCCGGAGCACCTGCTCGCGGCCGGCCGGCTGCGGATCGAGCACGGCCAGGCGAGCCTGGAGGAGCTCGGCGCGCTCGCCGACCCGCCGCTCACCAAGGACGCCGTCGCGGGCCGCATCCGGCGGCTGCTGGCGCTCGCGGACAAGCGTTCCGGCGAGGGCGATAAGGTCGAGGCCGACGACGACTGAGAACTCAACGAGGAGATCGACGTGCCCGTCCGCGTAGGCATCAACGGCTTCGGCCGCATCGGCCGCAACTTCTGGCGGGCGGTAGACGCCCTCCCCGGCAACGACGTCGAGATCGTCGCCGCCAACGACCTCGGCGACCTCAAGACCATGGCGCACCTGCTGAAGTACGACACCGTGCTCGGCACGCTGAAGTACGACGTCACGGCGGGCGACGGCGCCATCCACGCGGGCGACCACACGATCACGATGCTCGCGGAGAAGGACCCGGCGGCGCTGCCGTGGGGCGACCTCGGCGTCGACGTCGTCATCGAGTCGACCGGCCGGTTCACCAACGCGGAGGACGCGCGCAAGCACATCGACGGCGGCGGCGCGAAGAAGGTCATCATCTCCGCGCCCGCCAAGGGCGAGGACATCACGATCGTGATGGGCGTCAACGACGACAAGTACGACCCCGCGTCGCACCACGTCCTCAGCAACGCCTCGTGCACCACCAACTGCGTCGCCCCGCTGGCCAAGGTGCTGCTGGACAACTTCGGCATCGTCAAGGGCTTCATGACGACGACGCACGCGTACACCAACGACCAGGTGATCCTGGACTTCACGCACTCCGACCTGCGCCGCGCGCGGGCCGCCGCGCAGAACATCATCCCGACCACGACCGGCGCGGCGAAGGCCGTGTCGCTGGCCATCCCGGAGCTGAAGGGCAAGCTCGACGGCTTCGCGATGCGCGTCCCGGTGCCGGACGGCTCGGTCACCGACCTGGTCTGCGTCGTCGAGCGCGAGACCAGCGCGGACGAGGTGAAGGCGGCGTACGAGAAGGCGGCGTCGAGCGGCCAGCTCGCCGGCTACCTGCGCTACACCGAGGACCCGATCGTGTCGTCGGACATCGTCGGCGACCCGTCGTCCTGCATCTTCGACGCGTCGTTGACGATGGTGAACGGCACCCTGGTCAAGGTCGTCGGCTGGTACGACAACGAGTGGGGCTACTCCAACCGTCTCGCCTCGCTCAGCCAGCTCGTCGGCAACGCGCTGTAGTGCGCGGCCTCGACGACCTCGACGTCAGCGGGCGCCGGGTCCTCGTCCGCTGCGACCTGAACGTCCCGCTGGAGGACGGCCGCATCACCGACGACGGGCGCATCCGCGCGTCGTTGCCGACGATCCGCGCCGTCCTCGAGCGCGGCGCGTCCTCGGTCGTGCTGATGAGCCACCTCGGCCGCCCCAAGGGGCAGTCGAACCCGAAGTACTCGCTCGCCCCGGTCGCGGCGCGGCTGTCCGAGCTGCTCGGCGAGGACGTCGCGCTCGTGCCGGTGGGGGAGCCGGCCCGGAGCCGTGTGACGCTGCTGGAGAACCTCCGCTTCGACCCGCGCGAGGAGTCCGGCGACGAGTCGTACGCCACCGAGCTGGCGAAGTACGGCGACGTCTACGTCGGCGACGGGTTCGGCGCGCTGCACCGCGCGCACGCGTCGGTGGCCGGCGTGCCGCGCCTGCTCGACTCCGCGGCCGGCTACCTCGTCGCCAAGGAGCTGGACGTCCTCAAGCGGCTCACGACCGAGCCGGAGCGCCCGTACGCCGTCGTGCTCGGCGGTTCGAAGGTCAGCGACAAGCTCGCCGTGATCACGAACCTGCTCGGCGTCGTCGACCGGCTGCTGGTCGGCGGCGGCATGTGCTTCACGTTCCTCAAGGCGCAGGGGCACGGCGTCGGGGACTCGTTGCTCGAGGAGGACCAGCTCGACGCCGTACGCGGCATGCTCGCGACCGCGGAGCAGCGCGGCGTGCAACTCCTGCTGCCCACCGACGTGGTGATCGCGCGGGAGATCAGCGACGACGCGGAGACGCGCGTGGTGCCGGCCGGCGAGATCCCGGACGGCTGGAAGGGCCTCGACATCGGCCCTGACAGCGTGGCCGCGTTCGCGAAGACGCTGGCCGACGCCCGCACCGTGTTCTGGAACGGCCCCATGGGCGTGTTCGAGGTGGCGCCGTTCGCCGCGGGCACGAAGGGCGTGGCCGAGGCGGTCGCCTCGTCGCCCGGCATGACCGTCGTGGGCGGCGGCGACTCCGCGGCCGCGGTGCGGCAGCTCGGGATGGCGGAGCGGTTCGGCCACATCTCGACCGGCGGGGGCGCGAGCCTGGAGTACCTGGAGGGCAAGACCCTCCCCGGCGTCGCCGCCCTGGAGGCCTGACCACGTCGCGGCGGCCGGCCGGAGGCCCGGCCGCCCGCGACAGATTTCGCGACCGGGTCGCACGCCGCGCACGCCGATGTACGACAGCGCGACCGGGTCGCGCGGACAGCGAGGAGCCCGTGGTGAGCAAGGTCGAGCGCAAGCCGATGATGGCCGGCAACTGGAAGATGAACCTCAACCACCTCGAGGCGATCCAGCTCGTGCAGAAGCTGGCGTTCGCGCTCGACGTCGCCGACCACGACGCCGTCGAGGTCGTGGTGCTGCCGCCGTTCCCGGACCTGCGCAGCGTCCAGACGCTCGTCGACGGCGACAAGCTGCTCATCGCGTACGGCGCCCAGGACCTGTCGCCGCACCCGAACGGCGCCTACACCGGCGACGTCTCCGGAAGCATGCTCGCCAAGCTCGGCTGCTCCTACGTCGTCGTCGGCCACTCCGAGCGGCGCGAGTACCACCACGAGACCGACGAGGTCGTGAACGCCAAGGTGAAGGCGGCGTTCGCGCACGACATCGTGCCGATCGTCTGCGTCGGCGAGCCGCTCGCGGTCCGCCAGGCCGGCACGCACGTCGAGCACGTGCTCGCCCAGCTCGACGCGGCGCTGGACGGCGTCACGCCGGACCAGGCCGAACGCCTGGTGGTCGCGTACGAGCCCATCTGGGCGATCGGCACCGGCGAGGTGGCGACCCCGGCCGACGCGCAGGAGGTGTGCGGCGCGATCCGGCAGCGGCTCGGCGCGCGGTACGCGAACGACCTCGCGGCCGGCGTGCGGGTGCTCTACGGCGGGTCGGTCAAGGCCGGCAACGTGGCCGCGCTGATGGCCGAGCCGGATGTCGACGGCGGCCTCGTCGGCGGGGCGAGCCTGGACGCGGACGAGTTCGCGATGATCGTCCGGTACCGGCTGCACCCGGCCTCTGCGTAATCGGACAACTCCGGACAGTCACGACAGGCCATAACAGTCTCGTCACGATGCCGCAGCGGTTGCTCTCGGCGTCTGGCATCGCGCTATGGGACTCCGTTTCAATGACCCGGTTCGACGCCCGGCAACGGGTCACCCGCGACGGGGCGGGTGACGGCGCGCCAACCGCGCGCACCGGGCCGGGTGACGTCGCCGCGAGAGCCGCGGCGAAGGAAAGGTGGGCCATGAGCCTGAAGAAGCACACGAGGGTAGGTGCCGCAGTCCTCTGCGCGCTCGCCCTCACCGCCGCCGCGTGCGGCAAGGACGACGGCCCGGAGGGCCCTGGCAGTGACACGCCCAAGGGTGGCGTCAAGGGTGGCACGCTGAAGCTCGCGGGCCTCCGCGACCTCACGCACTACGACACCAACCAGGCGTACGAGGTCCGCGGCTGGGGCTACCACCTCCGCGCGATCAGCCGGCAGATGATGTCCTACGCCACCACCCCGGACAAGGAGAAGCGCGACGTCCCGGTGCCGGACATCGCGAGCGCCGACCCGGAGATCTCGAGCGACGGCCTGACGTACACCTTCACGCTGAAGGACGGCGTCAAGTACGCGCCCCCGGTCAACCGTGAGGTCGTCGCCGGTGACTTCGTCCGCGCGATCAAGCGTCTCTGCGACCCGAACGGCGTGTCCGGTGGCCTGAGCTACTTCACCGCCACGATCAAGGGCATGACCGAGTACTGCGACAAGTTCGCCAAGGTCCCGACCGAGAAGGTCGACGCGGTCAAGGCGTTCGTCAACGGCAACGAGATCGACGGCCTCAAGGCGGACGGTGACAAGAAGCTCGTCATCACCCTGAAGCAGAAGGCCGGCGACTTCGTCAACATGATGGCGACGCCGTTCACCACGCCGGTGCCGGAGGAGGTCCTGAACTACATCACGGACTCCGCCGAGTTCCGCAAGCACATCCCGGCGAACGGCCCGTACATGGTCGAGTCGTACGTCGCCAAGCAGAGCCTGAAGCTCGTCCGCAACCCCAACTGGGACGAGAAGACGGACAGCCTCCGCAAGGCGTACGTCGACCGGATCGAGATCCAGCTGAACGCGGCCACGGCCGAGTCCGTCCAGCAGCAGATCGAGGCCGGCACGCTCGACATGTCGCTGCGCGTCACCCCGCCGAACGCGGCGGCGCAGAAGCTCGAGAACGCCAAGGACCCGGGCCTGCACATCGAGAAGGACGGCGGCTGCGTCTTCTACGTGGCCTTCAACCTGCACCGCAACAAGGACCTGCAGAACAAGGTCGTCCGCCAGGCGCTGAACTACGCGCTCGACAAGCGCGCCGTCATCCAGGTCCTGGGTGGCCCGCGCAACGGTGAGCCGGCGACGCAGATCCTGACCCCGGTCCTGCTCGGCTACGAGAAGTTCGACCCGTACCCGACGCCGGACTTCAAGGGTGACCTGAACAAGGCCAGCCAGATGCTGACCGAGGCCGGTGTCAAGACGCTGAAGCTCGACTTCATCTACGACAACACCGAGCGCAACAAGAACATCGTCCAGGTCATCTCCGACCAGTTCAAGAAGATCCCGAACGTCTCGATCTCGGTGAACCCGCTTCCCGAGGACGACGCGACGGTCTACACGACCGACCCGGACTCCAAGAACTGGGACCTGTACTTCGCGGGCTGGTGCCCGGACTGGAACGGCAACGGCGCGCGCACGTTCTTCACGCCGCTGCTCTCCGACCCGGACCTGAAGAACTACAAGGCCGGCGGTAGCTACAACTACGGCGGCTACGACAACCCCGACGTCGACACCAAGGTCGACCAGGCCCTCGCGGCCCCGGCCGAGGAGGCTGCCGGCATCTGGCACGCCATCGACCAGGCCGTCATGGACGACGCTCCGTGGATCCCGGTCTACACGAGCAACTCCGTGAGCTACTTCAACAAGCGGGTCAAGGGCTACGTGTTCTTCCCGTTCAGCACGTCCGTCGACATCACCAACATCTGGGTGCTGTAGCCGGATCGCACGCACGAACCTGGCGGGGCTCCCTTCGGGGGGCCCCGCCAGGGCGTCCTTGCCCTACCATGCGGCGTGACAGTCCGTCACGTCCGACCGCCGCGCCCGGGTCCGGGCACGCGCGTACCCGATAGGGGTTCCGTTGGCACTGCTCGAGGTCCGCGACCTCCACGTGTCGTTCCCGACCGAGGACGGCGTCGTCAAGGCCGTCCAGGGTGTGTCGTTCTCGATCGACCCGGGCCAGACGCTCGGCATCGTGGGGGAGTCCGGCTCCGGCAAGAGCGTCTCGACCCAGACGATCCTCGGCCTCACCCGGGGCGCGAAGATCTCGGGTGAGGCGCTGCTCGAGGGCCGCGACCTGCTCACCATGAAGCCGGACGAGCTGCGCGCCGTCCGCGGGGCGAAGATCTCGATGATCTTCCAGGACCCGCTGTCGAGCCTGCACCCGCAGTACAAGGTCGGGTGGCAGATCGTCGAGATGATCCGCGCGCACGACGACATGTCGAAGCAGCAGGCGCGGGCGCGGGCGGTCGAGCTGCTCAAGCTCGTCGGCATCCCGCAGCCGGACCGCCGCGTCGACGACTACCCCCACCAGTTCTCCGGCGGCATGCGGCAGCGCGCGATGATCGCGATGGCGCTGGCCCTGAACCCCGCCGTGCTCATCGCCGACGAGCCCACGACCGCCCTGGACGTCACCGTCCAGGCGCAGATCCTCGACCTGATCGAGCGCGTGCAGGCCGAGTTCGGCACCGCGGTGATCATGATCACGCACGACCTCGGCGTCGTCGCCGACCTCGCCGACGAGGTCCTCGTCATGTACGCCGGCAAGCCGGTCGAGATGAGCGACCGCCGGACGATCTACTACCGGCCGCACCACCCGTACACGAAGGGCCTGCTGGAGTCGATCCCGTCCTCCGTGGCCATCGAGGAGGGGTCGCGGCTCAAGCCCATCAAGGGCGCGCCGCCGAGCCTCATCAACCTCCCGTCGGGCTGCTCGTTCCACCCGCGGTGCCCGTACGTCATGGACATCTGCCTGACCGACGTGCCGCCGCTCTACCCCGTGGGCGGCGAGCCGACGCACCGTTCGGCCTGCCACCTGCCGGCCAACGAGGTCGGCCTCGGCGACGCCGTCGAGGCGGCGCGCGTCGCCACCGCGGAGGCGCACCGTACGGAGGAGACCGTCGAGCAGAGCGCC